>NZ_JAIVPF010000026.1:0-89618 GCF_053528595.1 Leucobacter sp.
GTGGGTCGTCCGGCTCCCCGGCGAGGTCGGCATCCCCGAGAGTGCCTTGATTCCACGCGGAAACCAGCCTCTCGACCCGCCGTCGCCTGTTCCCGCAGCGTTCCATTGCGTCCACCACGAGAATCCCGCTCTCCGGAGCGGGATTCTTTTTTGCGTGCGCACGCGGCTCCGCCCGGACGACGACCCGAAACCCCGGCGCCGTCGTGCCGTAACACGCCCTTCCTACACTGAGATCGACAGGCCGATTCGACGAGGGCGGGAGAGGCGATGTCGCTGGAAGAACATGCGGAGCGCACCGCGCTCGTCACCGGGGCCACCGGGGTGATCGGATCGGCCGTCGCCCGTCGCCTCGTCGGCGACGGGATCCGCACCGCCCTGCTCGCCCGCAACGCACGACACCTCGAGCGCCTCGAGCACGCGCTCGGAGCACCGGGCCTGACGACGAGCGTCCGGGCCGACGTCACCGAACCCTTCGACCTCGTCGAGACGCGCAACACCATCCGGGATCGCTTCGGGCGCGATCCCGATCTCCTGGTGGTGGCCGCGGGGATCCTCCGCACCGCGCCGTTCCGCGCCGCCGTGCCGGCCGAGTGGAACGCGATGATCCGCACGAACATGCAGGGAGCGCTGCACACCGTGCAGACCTTCATGGACGGCCTGCTCGCCGCGGGATCTGCGGGCCGATCCGCGGACCTCGTGCTGATCGGGTCGGCCCCCGGCCTCCGGCGTTCCCAGTCCTACGCCGTGTTCTCGTCGCTCGCCGCGGCGATCGAGCAGCTCTCCCAGCACCTGCGCGCCGAACTCGGACCGCAGGGCGTGCGGGTGCACCATGTCGCGCCGCAGTTCATCGAGGCGACGGGTGGGCCCGATCCGCACGACCCCGAGGCCCGCGGCCCCGGCACCGGGATCCGCGTCTGGGACGGCGAATCGGCCGGGCCGGAGCGAACCGCCGCACTCGTGAGCTTCATGGCCGCTCTGCCCCGCCGTGTGAACCTCGCCGAGGTCACGATCCGGACCGCGGGAGGGTGAACGATGCGGCCGCTCAGCACCGGTGCACGGCGATTCCTCGCCTCGCAGTCCTCGGGAGCGGTCGTGCTGCTGCTCGCCACCGGCGCGGCGCTCCTGTGGGCGAATCTCGCGCACAAGAGCTACGAGGCCTTCTGGCACACCGGCATCGGCGTCAACGCGGGAGATGCGCGTGTGGAGATGAGCCTGCAGCACTGGGTGAACGACGGCCTCATGGCACTGTTCTTCTTCCTCGTCAGCCTCGAGGTGAAGAAGGACTTCGCACTCGGCGAGCTGCGCAACTGGCGGCACGCGAGCCTGCCGCTCCTCGCCGCCGTCCTGGGACTGGTCCTGCCGGCTCTGATCTTCGCGCTCATCAACCTCGGCGGGGAGCACATCGGCGCCTGGGGCGTCGTCATCTCGACGGACACCGCGTTCGTCCTCGGCATCCTCGCCGCGTTCGGACCGCGGGTCCCGGCGCAGCTGCGGGTGTTCCTGCTCGCGCTCGCGGTGGTCGATGACATCGGGGCGCTGCTCGTGATCGCGTTCGTGTACACGGAATCGCTCGACCCAGCCTGGGCCGCCGTCGCGCTCGGGATCGGCGCGATCGTGTTCGCGGCGCAGCGCCGCCGGGTCTGGCGCGGCGGCGTCTACATCGCGCTCGGGCTCCTCCTCTGGCTCGCGGTGCTCCAGTCCGGAGTGCACGCGACGATCGCCGGTGTCGTACTCGCGCTGCTGCTGCCCGTCTTCCCCCCGCAACGGGAGAGCGTCAGCCGCACCGAGGAGCTCACCCAGCGCTTCCGGCGCTCTCCGAACGCCGCCAAGGGGAAGGCGGCCGCCGAGGGGATCCTCAGCTCGGTCTCCGTGAACGACCGGTTCCAGCTCAGCCTGGCCCGCACCGTCACCTTCGCCGTCGTCCCCGTGTTCGCGCTCGCGAACGCGGGAGTGCTGATCACCGGCGAGTCCCTGCATCACGCCTTCACCTCCACCCTCACCTGGGGCATCGTCATCAGCCTCATCGCGGGGAAGTTCCTCGGCGTGATGCTCGCCCCGGTCTTCGCCCGTCTGCTGCGACTCGGCGAGCTTCCGGCCGCGCTGCGGACGCGGCACATCGCGTCCGGAGCGCTGCTCACCGGGATCGGGTTCACCATCTCCCTGTTCATCGTCGACCTGGCGATCGAAGATCCCGGTGCGCAGTCGGACGCCAGGATCGGGGTCATCGCCGGCTCGCTCCTCGCGGCCCTGCTGGGATCCGGTGCTCTGCTGCTCACCGCGCGCTACGACGCCGCCCGCGCCCCGGTCCGGGCCGAGCTCTCCCGCCCGATCGATCCGCGACGCGATCACCTGCTCGGTTCGCCGGGCGCCCGGTACTCCCTCGTCGAATACGGAACGTTCGGCGCGCTCGACGATCTCCCGGCCGAGGACGTCGTGACCCAGGTGCGGGACCACTACGAGGGCGGTCTCGTCTTCGTCTTCCGCCATCTCAGGCCGGAGGGCGACGGCACGCCCGAGCAGACGCCGGAGGCGCTGGAGGCGGTCGCCGCGCAGTCGCCGGCGCTCTTCTGGACGATGCGCAGCGAGCTGAATCGCATGAGCGAGCACGACCCGCTCGACGACCGGCAGATCCTGCGGGCAGCGGTCAACGTCGGTGCCAACCTCTCCCGTCTCGAGGCCGACCTCCGCCGCAACGAGTGGCGCGGCCGGGTCTCCGAGGACTACCTCGACGCGGAGACGCTCGGGCTGACGCGTCGCCCCACGTTCTTCGTGAACGGCCTCGTCTACTCCGGACCGCTCGAGGCCTCGGCGCTCATCGCCGAGCTCGAGGCGACCCTCCCCGGACGCGAGCCCTCGCGAGCCGCCCGTTCCGCTCCTGCGGACCGCGCAGAGCCTCAGGGCGCGGAGCCTCGCGGCGCGGAGCCTCGCGGCTCGGAGCAGAGTCCGGTCGAGGAGACGGTCTGATGCTCGCCGGCAGGACCTACGTGCTCACCGGCGGAGCGGCGGGCATCGGACTCGCCACGGCGCACCTCCTGCTGGATCACGGCGCGCGGCTCATCGTGATCGATCGTTCGGAGATCCCCGCGGATCTCGCGGTGCGAGGCCCGACCGTGCTGCGGGTCGATCTGACCGACACCGCCGCCATGGAATCCCTGATCGCGCGAATCGTCGCCGACCAGCCGCGGCTGTCCGGCATCATCGCGAGCGCCGGCCTCACCACGATCGCCGCGTTCGAGGACACCCCGGCGCTCGCCTGGGATCTTCTCATCCGGACGAACCTCATCGCCACCATCAGGCTCGTGCACGGCCTCCTCCCCGCGCTGGAGCTCGAGGCGGATCTCTCCGGTGCCGCCGACGTGATCGTCCTCGGCTCCGTCCCCGACGAATCCGGTTTCCGCGGCGCCACCGTCTTCGGCACCGGCTCCGCTGCGACCCGCGCGTTCGCCTCGCATCTGCGGGCCGAACTCGGCCCCCGGGGCGTTCGAACGGCGCATCTCTCCACGGGATACGCGCGGGCCGGTCTGCGCGACCGGACCGGGGAGACCGGCGCGGACCGCGGCGGACCCGAGGACGGGCACATGCTTCCCGAGGACTACGCGACGGTCATCGCCTGCATCCTGCGGCAGCCCGCGGGCACGGTCGTGGACGAGATCACGCTCGTGGCGACCGCCCAGGGCTGGGCATAGGCGGGGCGACGGCGCGGCGGGGCGGCTGCACGGCGGGGCGGTGGAACCCCGGCGCTCCGCCGGCTACTCGGGAGCCCGGAGCGGGTGCACTGCGAAGGCCACGGCACGCGGCACCCCCGCGGCCTCTCCCTGTCCCCGCAGCATGTCGGGGATCGCGACCTCGGGAGCCGGATGCCACGGCAGGTCCGCGAGATAGGCCTCGTGCGCGGCGAGCGAGGCGATCGCGCGACGCTCGGCGTCGTCGCCGATCTCGACGTAGCCGGTGGGCCGGGAGCCCGTCAGCAGCAGCCAGGTCGCGCCCCACGGCCCGAGGTCCTCGTCCCGCAGCAGTTCCGGGAACACCCATCGGTTGTCGGCGTCGCGCACCGCGTCGACCGCGGCGAGACCGGCCGCGCGGTGATCGGCGTGATCGATGCCCCACGGCACGAGCAGCTCCCCGGAGCCGCTGATCACGACGTCGGGCCGGAAGCGCCGGATCTCGCGGGCGATGGCGCGCCGGAGCTCGAGCCCGTACTCCAGCATGCCGTCCGGGAAGTCGAGGATCGTGAGGTGGCGCACGCCCACGGCCTCGCAGGCGCGCCGCTGCTCCTCGGCGCGCAGCGGACCCGCCTCCTCCGGCGGACGCTGCATGCCCGCCTCGCCCGAGGTGAGCAGCAGATACCCCACCTCGATCCCCCGCGAGGTCCACTCGGCCGCCGCGGCGGAGGTGCCGTACTCGGGGTCGTCGGGATGCGCGACCACCACGAGGACCCGCCGGAACGCGGAGTCGTCGAGCGGTTCGAGGGGCGTGGATCCACCGGGAGCGTTCATGGGCCCCAGCCTACGCCCGCTCCGCGGATCCCGCTCGGGTCGCCCGGCACGAGGGGCGGGCGGGACGGGCGGGCTGCGGTCAGTCGACCGCCGGGGCCGCCGGCGCCTCGTCCTCGGGGAGAGAGGCCAGGTCGATGAGGGGGCAGTCCTGCCACAGCTTCTCGAGCTGGTAGAAGTCGCGCTCCTCCTGGTGGAAGACGTGCACGATCAGGTCGCCGAAGTCGAGCAGCACCCAGCGGCCGCTCTCACGGCCCTCGCGGCGCACCGTGCGCACGCCGGCCGTGTTGAGCGCGTCCTCGACACCGTCGGAGATGGCCTGCACGTTGCGCTCGACGCTGCCGCTCACGATGAGGAACACGTCGGCGAGACCGAACTGCTCGGACACCCGCAGCGCGACCGGCCCGGTCGCGCCCTTCTCGTCAGCCGCGCGCACCGCGATCCCGAGGTCGGTCAGCACATCGCGATTCTGAGTCACTTCAGCTTCCAGTTCCGTTCTTCCAATCATCGGACCGCGGCCCGCATTCGTACGTGTTCACCGCGAGCGCTATCCGAACAGGCCGTTGCTCGCGCCCCACGCACCCAGCGCGATGACCGCGATCAGCAGGCCGCCGCCCGTGAGCGAGAGCACCAGCGGGAGCTTGCTGCGCTCCTTCGCCGGCTTCGCGACCACGGGCATCCCCGAAGCGGCGCGCGCGCTCACCGCGTGACGCGCGGACACCGGCGCGGGGCCCTGCCCCGTGGTCTGGGTCTCGTCGGCCTCGACCCCGGTGATGGGATCCATCTCGATCGAGTCGTGCAGCGCGGCGTGCCCACCGGTCTCGCCCAGCGACTTGGGCAGCTTGAGCGACCCGGTCACGTAGAGCTCGCCGGTGCCGCCGAGCGGGCCGGTCAGGCCGCCGGTGTCCTCGGGCATCGACGGGAGGATCAGTGCGGCACCGCCGGTGCCCCCGGTCGAACCCTCCTGGGCGACTGCACGCGAGATGAGCTCGTCGAAGTCCCCGTCGGCGGGCTTGCCCGCCTGATCCGGGACGACGCGCGCGCTGGGGTCGTCGAACACCGAGCGCCACTCCTCCGGGGGCGCGATGTCCGGGAACGAGTAGCTCGTCTTCTGCTCGGGACTCTCCCCCGGCTGTGCGTTCTCCGCGGCCTCCGGGGTCGCAGGCGCTTCCGGAGCCTCGGGCTCTGCAGCTCTCTCCGCGACGGCATCGCGATCGAAGACCTCCGGGATGACGGCGGTGACCACCGGCTCGACCTCGACGGGGGCTTCGTCGACCGGCTCGACGGCGGCCTCCTCAGGGGCCTCCTCATCGGCCGCGGCCGCGGGATCCGCGGCGTCGGGATCGATGTCCGCCGCGGTCGCCTCGGCGGTCACGGACTCGGGGGCCTCCGGCTCGCCGGCGTCCTTGTTGCGCTGCCAGAAACGGCGCTTGGGCTTCGAGGGCGCCTCGGGGGTCTCGTCGGCGGGCGGCTCCTCATCCGCCGCCCCATCGGCCTCCGCGTCGGTGCTCGGCTGCTCGGCCTCGCGCAGCTCCGCAACGGTGAAGGGCTCGGTCGGGGGCGCGATCAGCGAGTCGAAGTCGGGCTCGTCCGCCGGCGGGGCGACCCCGGCCTCGGGGGCGACGGGCTCCGCAGCGGGCTCGGGCGCCGCCTCCGCGGCGGCCTCCGGCTCCGATTCCACCGCCTCCGGCTCCGGCTCCGCCTCAGCAATGGGCTCGACATCGGGCTCCGATTCCGCCGCCTCGGGAGCCGGTTCGGCCTCGCCCTCGGCCTCGACCGGCGTCTCGCTTGCACGCACGACCTCGACCTGCGTCTCAACCTCAGCCTCAACTTCAGACTGCGTCTCAACTTCAGGCTCAACCTCAGCCTCAGCGGCCTCTTCCGCGGGCGCCTCGGCCGCCGCGGCGGTCTCGACCGTCACGGACGCATCGTCGGCCTCGGTCGTCTCGTCCGCCCGAGGCCCCACGTCCGCAGCATCGGCCTCGGACTCCTCCGCGACCGCCGCGGACTCCGCTTGCGCCGCGCGCTCCGCGAGCGCCTGCTCGCGCAGCTGCCGCATCTCGCGGCGGCTGCGGGGAGTGCCGTCCTCGTTGAAGGGAGAGATCTCGATCTCGGCGTCGGCCTCGGACGGCGCCGCTGCGGGCTCCGGATCGGCCGGCGGCTCCGTTGCCTCCGACGCCTCCGAGATGTCCAGCGCGCCGGTCTCGGCCATCTCCCGCAGCCGGCGCTCGCGCCGGGTCAGCGGTCGTTGTTCGTCCTGCTCACTCATTTACTCTGTCGCTTCCTCGGTGTACAACCCGTGCTTCGCAATGTACTGCACCACACCGTCCGGCACGAGATACCACACCGGATACCCCCGGCCCACCCGCGCGCGGCAGTCCGTCGACGAGATCGCCAGGGCGGGAACCTCTAACAAGCTTACGTGTTCGTCAGATAAACCAGAAAGCGACAGCTCGTGTCCGGGGCGCGTCACGGCGATGAAGTGCGCCAGCTCCCACAGCTGGTCGACGTCCTTCCAGCTCACGATCTGCTCGACCGCGTCGGCCCCCGAGATGAAGAACAGTTCGGCGTCGGGCAGCTGCTCGCGCAGATCGCGGAGCGGGTCGACCGTGTAGGTCGGGCCCTCGCGATCCACGTCGACGCGGCTCACCGTGAAGCGCGGGTTCGACGCCGTCGCGATGACGGTCATGAGGTAGCGGTGCTCGCTGGGAGAGACGTGCTGCTTCTGCCACGGCCGCCCGGTGGGCACGAAGATGACCTCGTCGAGGTCGAAGCTCTGGGCGACCTCGCTCGCCGCGACCAGGTGACCGTGATGGATGGGATCGAAGGTGCCGCCCATCACCCCGATGCGACGCTGTGCTGTCACCGTCCGGTCGTGTCCTAGTGGTGCGCGTCGGCGCCGTGCTCGCGGGCGTAGGCCTCGGCCTTGGCCGCGTGACGGTTGGCGACGTCGCGGAACGCGAAGGTGACGATCGCGAGCGCGGTGAAGGCCACGAAGGTGATCACGCCGAAGACCGGGGCCGGGAAGGGCAGCTCGTTGACGACGTGGTGCCCCTCTTCGGCGGCGACGGCGATCGTGGCGAGAAGTGACATTGAGACCCCTGCATTCGTGACGGATGGAAAGACAGTACCAGTGTAGTGGGTTTGATCAGCGGATCTGGCCAGCGCCGCGCACGAGCCACTTGGTGCTCGTGAGCTCGGGCAGGCCCATGGGGCCGCGGGCGTGCAGCTTCTGCGTGGAGATCCCCACCTCCGCGCCGAAGCCGAACTCCCCTCCGTCGGTGAAGCGCGTGGAGGCGTTCACCATCACCACCGCGGAGTCCACCTCCGCGAGGAAGCGCTCGGCGTTCGCGTAGTCCTGCGTGACGATCGCCTCCGTGTGGCGCGTCGAGTAGCGCTCGATGTGCGCGAGCGCCTCGTCGAGCGACCCGACCACCCGCACGCCCATCTCGAGCGAGTGGTGCTCGGTCGCCCAGGTCTGCTCGTCGGCGGCGAGCACACCCTCCACCGAGGAGCGCGTCGCATCGTCGCCGCTCAGTTCGACGCCCGCGCCGATGAGCTCTCCCGCCAGGCGCGGCAGCATGCGCTCGGCGGCGTCGCGGTGCACGAGCAGGGTTTCGGCCGCGTTGCACACGCTCGGGCGGTGGGTCTTCGCGTTCTTGACGACCGCCACCGCCATCTCCTCGTCGGCGGTGGCGTCGACGTACACGTGCACGATCCCGGACCCCGTCTCGATCACCGGCACCGTGGACTCCTGCACGACCGTGGAGATGAGGCCGGCACTGCCCCGGGGGATGAGCACGTCGATGTAGCCGCGGGCGCGCATGAGGCGCGCGGCCCCCTCGCGTCCGAACTCGTCGATGGTCTGCACCGCGTCGCCGTCGAGCCCGACGCTCGAGATGGCGCGCTGGATCAGCGAGACCAGCACCCGGTTCGAGTGCTCGGCCGCGCTGCCGCCGCGCAGCACGGCGCCGTTGCCGCTCTTCAGCGCCAGCGCCGCGATGTCGACGGTCACATTGGGGCGCGCCTCGTAGATCGCGCCGACCACGCCGAACGGCACGCGCACCTGGCTGATCGCGATGCCGTTGGCGAGCGTCGAACCGCGCACCACCTGCCCCACGGGATCGGGCAGGGCGATGACCTCGCGCACGGCGGCCGCGAGACCCTGCAGGCGGGCCTCGTCGAGGCGCAGACGATCCAGCAGCCCCTCGCCGATGCCGTTCTCGGCGCCGCGGGCGAGGTCCTTCGCGTTCGCCTCGACGACCTCGTCGACGCCGTCCTCGAGCGCCGCCGCGATGGCCTCGAGGGCGGCGTTCTTCTGCGTGGTGGTGACGGTCGCGAGCCGCTTCGACGCAGCGCGGGCGAGCTCGAGCCTGACGAGGAGGGGATCGGTGTGCGACATGGGATCTAGCCTACCGGTGCGGGGTCGAACCGCGTGCCGTGGTCGGCGCCGTCGAGCACCGCGGAGAGCAGCTTGGTCTCCGTCAGCAGCACCGCGGCGCCCGCGTCGGCCGCCAGCCGCGCCGCCTGCACCTTGGTGGCCGCCCCGCCGGTGCCCCAGCCCGACTGCGCCTCCCCGATCTCGATCCCCTCGAGCGGATCGCCGTAGGGCACGTGCGCGATGCGCTCGGCGCCCGCGATCACGGGCGGCGCGGTGTAGAGCGCGTCGACGTCCGAGAGCAGCACGAGGCGATCGGCTCCGATCAGCCGCGCGACGAGCGCTGCGAGCCGGTCGTTGTCGCCGAAGCGGATCTCGTGGGTGGCCACCGTGTCGTTCTCGTTGATGATGGGGAGGATCCCCAGCTGCAGCAGGCGCTCGATGGCGCGCCGCGCGTTGCCGCGGTGGGTGGGGTTCTCGATGTCGTGCGCGGTGAGCAGCACCTGGCCCGCGATGATCTCGTGGCTGCTCAGGGCGCGCTGGTAGCGGTTGACCAGGATGTTCTGGCCCACCGCCGCCGCCGCCTGCTGCGTGGCGAGGTCGTCGGGCCGCTCGTCGAGGCGCAGGAAGGGCACGCCCGTGGCGATGGCGCCGCTCGAGACGAGGATCACCTCGGCGCCGGCCTCCGCGAGACGCGCGAGGCAGGACACGAGGGTCGGGATCTGCCCTGCGTTGTCGCCGCTGACCGACGAGGAGCCGACCTTCACCACGACGCGCCGCGCCGCGAGCAGCTCCGCGCCGATGCTCCCGGCGCTCGAGCCCTCGCTCAAGACTCGTCTCCCCACAGTCCGGCCTCGCGCTCGCGCTCCAGCTCGGCGCGCGCCTCCGCCTTCGCGTCCATGCGCTCGTGGTAGGTGGCGCGGCGATCCTTGTTGGTGCGGCGCTCGTTCTGCTCGACGCGCAGATCGGTGCCGCGGGCGCCCATCTGCACCTCGGCCGCGCTCGTGACCGTCGGCTCCCAGTCGAAGACCACACCCGAGCCCGGCCCGATCACCACGGTCGATCCGGCGGTGGCACCGGCCTTCACCAGCGCGTCCTCGACCCCGAGCTTCTGCAGGCGATCGGCCAGGTAACCCACCGCCTCGTCGTTCGTGAAGTCCGTCTGCTCCACCCAGCGCTCGGGCTTCGCACCGAGGATCCGGTAGATCGTGCCGTAGCTGCCGCCTTCCGGCACCACGCGGAATCCGCCGTCGTCGACGGCCTTGGGCTGCAGCACGATGCGGGGATGGTCCGTCGTCTCGGCGAGCTCGCGCGCCCGCGCCTCCTCCACCAGCTCGGCGAGGGCGAAGCCCAGCTCGCGCAGCCCCTCGTGCGACACCGTGGAGATCTCGAACACGCGGTATCCCCGCGCCTCGAGGTCGGGGCGCACGAAATCCGCCAGCTCGCGCGCCTCGGGCACGTCGATCTTGTTGAGCGCGATGAGCTGCGGCCGCTCGAGCAGGGGCGTCTGCCCCTCCGGCACCGGATAGGCCGCGAGCTCGCCGCGGATCACCTCGAGGTCCGAGAGCGGGTCTCGTCCGGGCTCGAGCGTGGCGCAGTCGAGCACGTGCAGCAGCGCGCTGCAGCGCTCGACGTGGCGCAGGAAGTCGAGTCCGAGGCCTTTGCCCTCGCTGGCGCCCTCGATGAGGCCCGGCACATCGGCCACGGTGAAGCGGTGGTCTGCGACCTGCACGACTCCCAGATTGGGGTGCAGCGTGGTGAAGGGGTAGTCGGCGATCTTCGGCTTCGCCGCGCTCATCGCGGCGATGAGGCTCGACTTGCCGGCCGAGGGATAACCGACGAACGCCACGTCGGCGATCGTCTTCAGCTCGAGGGTGAGCGTGCCGCTCCACCCCTCGGTGCCGAGCAGCGCGAAGCCCGGCGCCTTGCGCTTCGAGCTGGCGAGCGCGTGGTTGCCGAGGCCGCCGAGGCCGCCCTTCGCCGCGAGGAAGCGCGTGCCCGGCTCCGTGAGATCGACGAGGGTCTCCCCCGTCTCGTCCTTCACGACCGTGCCCACCGGCACCGGCAGCACCAGCTCGGGACCGTTCGTGCCCGAGCGGTAGTCGCCGGCGCCGTACCCGCCGTTCTCGGCGCTGCGGTGGGGCCGGCGATGGTACTCGAGCAGGGTGGTGACCTGCGGATCGGCGAGGATCACGATGTCGCCCCCGTGCCCGCCCGCGCCCCCGTCGGGGCCGGCGAGCGGCTTGAACTTCTCGCGCCGGATCGACACGCAGCCGTTGCCGCCGCGTCCCGCCTGCAGGTGCACCTGCACCTGATCCACGAATGTCACCATGCGGTGCGTCTCCTCGAAGTGTTTTTCGTCCGGATACGGCAAAAGGCGAGCCGAAGCCCGCCTCGCCGTTGATGCCGAGTGTTACGCAGCAGCCACGATGTTGACGACCTTGCGGCCGCCCTTCACACCGAACTCGACCGCTCCCGCCGACAGCGCGAACAGCGTGTCGTCGCCGCCGCGGCCCACATTGGCGCCGGGGTGGAAGTGGGTTCCGCGCTGACGCACGATGATCTCGCCTGCGTTGACCTGCTGGCCGCCGAAGCGCTTCACGCCGAGGCGCTGCGCGTTCGAGTCGCGACCGTTGCGGGTGGAGCTGGCGCCCTTCTTATGTGCCATGAGTCTCTACTCCTTCAGTGATCCGAAAAGGGTTACTTGATGCCGGTGACCTTGATGCGGGTCAGGTCCTGACGGTGACCCTGGCGGCTCTTGTAACCGGTCTTGTTCTTGTAGCGCTGGATCACGATCTTCGGGCCGCGGAGATCGTTGAGCACCTCGGCGGTCACCTTCACCTTGGCCAGGGCCGCGGCGTCGGTGGTCACCTTGTCGCCGTCGACGAGCAGCACCGCGGGAAGCTCCAGCTTGCCCTTGGCGTCACCCGCCACACGATTGACGGTGAGGATCGAACCGACCTCGACCTTCTCCTGCCGGCCGCTTGCGCGCACTACTGCGTAAACCACTTGTCACCCTTTTCTTGAGGATCGTCTTTCGTGTCGAAGTGCGGCCCCGCCGCCTTCGAAGTCTGAGGTGTTCACCACCCACGAGGGTGGCACCAACGCTCAATAATATCGTGAATCACCGAGTATGGTCAAATGGGCGTTCCCGCGTGTCACTCGCGCTCCGCCTCGCGACGGCGAGCCGTCTCCTCCAGCGCTTGCGCGAGTGCCAGCTGAGCCCGCTTCGCCACTTCGGCGGTGTCCTCGGAGACGGCCGCGCGGCTCGCCGCGCGCTCCTGCGACTGCTCGGCGCCGCCCCGGATCGGGGCCGTGGAGACCCGTCGGCTGCGCGAACGGCCGTTGCCCGTGGCGGGCGCCTCGGGCAGCGCCTCGAGCACCGAGTCGAGCAGGGAGCCCAGCGCGGCCTGCGGCTGCGGTTCGGCCTGCGGCTCAGCCGCGGTCTCCGTGCGCTCCTCGGCCCGCCGGGAGCGGACCCGTCCGCCGACCGCCGGCGCGCCGGCCGGGGTCTCCGCGCCGGCGTCGGGCTCGGAGGACTTCGCCCCCTGGATCGTCGACGCCGCCACCTGGGCGAGCATGTTCTTCGCACCGTCGGTGATGGAGTGGGTCTGCGCCTTGGAGTCGTGCTGGGGCTGCGCGCCCTTGCCGCGCTTGGCGCCGCGGGAGGAGCCCTCGCTGCGGTGCTTGGTCACGGGCTCGTGGTGCACGATGATCCCGCGCCCGGCGCACACCTCGCAGGGCTCGCTGAACGACTCGAGGAGGCCCAGGCCGAGCTTCTTCCGGGTCATCTGCACGAGGCCGAGCGAGGTCACCTCCGCCACCTGGTGCTTGGTGCGATCGCGGCTGAGGCACTCGATCAGTCTCCGCAGCACAAGATCCCGGTTCGACTCGAGCACCATGTCGATGAAGTCGACCACGATGATGCCGCCGATGTCGCGCAGGCGCAGCTGGCGCACGATCTCCTCGGCGGCCTCCAGGTTGTTCTTGGTGACCGTCTCCTCGAGATTGCCGCCGGACCCGACGAACTTGCCCGTGTTGACGTCGATCACCGTCATCGCCTCGGTGCGGTCGATGACCAGCGAGCCGCCCGAGGGCAGCCACACCTTGCGGTCGAGCGCCTTGGCGATCTGCTCGGTGATGCGGTATTCGTCGAAGATGTCGCGACCGCTGTCGTGACGCTCCACGCGCTGCAGCAGGTCGGGCGCCACCTGCGAGAGGTAGTGCTCGATCGTGTCGTAGGTCTCGTCACCGGCGATCAGCAGCCGGTGGAAGTCCTCGTTGAAGACGTCTCGCACGATCTTGATGAGCATGTCGGGCTCCGAGTGGAGCAGCACGGGGCCGCCGCCCTTCTCGACCCGTTTCTGGATCGACTCCCACTGCCGCGTGAGCCGCTGCACGTCATGGGTGAGCTGATCCTCGCTGGCCCCCTCCGCCGCGGTGCGCACGATGACGCCCGCACCGGTGGGCAGCACCTCCTTGAGGATCTTCTTCAGTCGCGCGCGCTCGGTGTCGGGCAGCTTGCGGGAGATCCCGTTCATGGCTCCCCCCGGCACGTAGACCAGGAAGCGGCCGGGAAGCGAGATCTGGCTCGTGAGCCGGGCGCCCTTGTGCCCGACGGGATCCTTGGTGACCTGCACCAGCACCTGATCGCCGGGCTTCAGCGCGTTCTCGATCTTGCGCGCGGCGTTGCCGCCCTCGAACTCGGACCAGTCGACCTCGCCCGAGTACAGCACGGCGTTGCGCCCGCGCCCGATATCGACGAATGCCGCCTCCATGCTCGGCAGCACGTTCTGCACGCGGCCCAGGTAGACGTTGCCGATGAGCGACGACTCGCTCGACCGCGCCACGTAGTGCTCCACGAGCACCTTGTCCTCGAGCACGCCGATCTGCACGCGATCAGCCGTCGTCCGCACGATCATCTCGCGATCGACCGCCTCGCGGCGGGCCAGGAACTCCGACTCCGTGATCACCATGCGGCGGCGACCGGAATCGCGGCCGTCGCGGCGGCGCTGCTTCTTCGCCTCGAGACGGGTCGAGCCCTTCACCTTCTGGGGCTCCGTGATCACCGGCGCCTGGCGCGGCTGGCGCCGGGGCGCATCGTCGTCCGACGAGCCCTCGCCACCGCCCGAGCGGCGGCGCGTGCGCCGCGATCCCGACTCCCGCTCGCCCGAGTCCTCGTCGCGCGAGAACTGCTGGTCGAGCAGCTCGTCGAGCTGCCGCAGCTCACCGCCGCGGGACTCGCCACGGCGCGGATCGCCGAGACGCTGCTCGCCGAGACGCGGATCGCCCTGCCGCTGCTCGCCCTGGCGGGGATCGCCGAAGCGCCAGTCGCCGCGGCGGGGCCGGGGCTGCACCGGCGGCACATCCGGCGCGAGGAACATCAGGCGCGTGGTCGCGCGGAAGCGCTCCTCCGGGCTCATCTCCGCGAACGGGACGGCTGTCGAGGCCTCGGGTTCCGCGGCAGGCTCCGCGGCAATCGGCTCCTCAGGAGCCGGCTCCGCGGCCTCGGCCGGCGCATCCGCGGCCGTCACGGCGTCCGCCGCGCGGGCCCCGGTCGCGGTCGCGTCCGCCGCAGCGGCCTCGTCGGGCGCTCCCCCGTCCACCTCGGCAGCGTCGGCTGCCCCGGTGGCGTCTTCGTAGTGGTCTTCTGTTGTGCTCTTCACCATTCCTGGTGTCTCCTCTTACCCGGAGCGAAGCGAGTTCTCCCCGGGAACCTCGTATGTATGCGGAATGATCCGCGAATCCTGTTCTCCGCGGATGCGATCACCCGCGCTCGGTCGGTCCTCGACCGGTGGCGACCTTCCGGCCCCCAAAAGACTGTGCGCGCGAGATGCCTTCTCGGCCACTCGCGCCGCACTCCATTATGTCACGGGTTGCTCGAAGACACCGTGAGTAGGATCGGGCCATGACTTCTGAACTCCGTTCGCCCTCGCGACCGACCGCTTTCGCCGTCTTCTCCATCGTCGCGGGAGCGATCGGCTGGTTCGCCTCGTTCGAGCTGCTCACGGAGTACATCAAGACGCTGACGAACTCCGACTACGTGCCCAACTGCAACGTCAGCATCCTCGTCACCTGCGGCCCCAACATGGGCTCCTGGCAGGGTTCCCTGTTCGGGTTCAGCAACACGATCATCGGCGTCTCCGCCTTCGTCGCGCCCATCGCCGTCGGCGTCGCGCTGCTCGCCGGCGCACGGTTCTCCCGCTGGTTCTGGTCGCTGTACCAGATCGGGCTGCTGGGCGGCTTTGTCTTCATCTGCTGGCTGTTCTCGCAGAGCGTCTTTGTGCTCGGCACGCTCTGCCCCTGGTGCATGGTGGTCTGGAGCGTCATGATCCCGCTGTGGTGGGTGTCGTTCTTCCGCCCCTACGCCGTCGGCGACGTCGCACTGAGCCAGTCGGCACGATCCGTCTTCCAGCGCCTCTACTCCTGGACCTGGGTCATCGTGCTGTTCTGCTACCTGGCCATCGCATTCATCGCCCAGCTGCAGCTCGACTGGCTCTCCGAGTTCAGCCGGATGTGATGCGGCGCCACAGGGCGTCGACCTGCGCGAGGGTCTCGGCCCGGGTCCCCGACGTGTCGATGACCACATCCGCGACCGCGCGCCGCTCGGCGTCGCTCGCCTGATTGCCGATCCGGCTGCGCGCGTCGCTCTCGCTCATCCCCCGCAGTTCGACCATGCGCTCGACACGCTGCTCGGCGGGGGCCTCGGCCGTCACCACCAGATCCCAGCCCTGATCACGCGCCGCCTCGACGAGCAGCGGCACCTCGTAGACCACCACGGCGCCCGGGTCCCGCTCCCGGGCCGCCTCCGCGCGGGCGTCGAACAGCCGACGCACCTCCGGATGCACGATGCCGTTCAGCGCCGCGAGCGCCTCGGCGTCGCCGAACACGATAGCCCCCAGCGCCGCGCGGTCCAGCGTGCCGTCGGCGCGCCGCAGTCCGCGCCCGAAGCGGTCGAGCACACGCGCCAGACCGGGCGATCCCGGGGCGACGGCCTCTCGCGCCAGCTCGTCCGCGTCGACGCGCACCGCTCCCAACTGCTCCAGGCGTCGCCCGATGGTGGACTTCCCCGAGGCGATCCCGCCCGTCAGCCCGATCAGTTTCACAGATCTCATCCTCCCCGTATCTGCGGAAACGCGGCCGGGAGACCCGGCCGGTTTCATAGGAGCTACCCTACCCAGGGAGCATAGGCTGGTGACAGGAGGTGCTCATGCTCGAAATCATCACCGGCATGACGCTCGCGGCGTCGGCGGGCCTCAACGCCTACATCCCGCTGCTCGGCCTCGGCCTGCTGTCGCGATTCACCGATCTGGTGCAGCTGCCCGCGGCGTGGGCCTGGCTCGAGAACGAGTGGGCGCTCGGCGTGCTCGGCGTGCTGCTGCTCGTCGAGGTGCTGGTCGACAAGTTCCCCGCTCTCGACAGCGTGAACGACGTGCTGCAGACCGTCGTGAGACCCGCGTCGGGCGGCATCGTGTTCTCGGCCGGATCCTCGAGCGGCACCTTCGCGGTGGCGGACCCCGCGGAGTTCGTGGCCTCGGCGCAGTTCTGGCCGTTCGTGCTGGGCGTGCTGATCGCCCTCGTGCCGCACGCGCTGAAGGCGCTGGCGAGGCCCGTGATCAACACGCTCACGGCGGGCGCGGGTGCGGCCGTGTCGAGCACGCTGGAGGATCTGGGCGCGGTGGCGCTGACGATCCTCGCGGTCGTGGTGCCCGTGCTGGCGCTCGCGCTGCTCGTCACCGTGGTCGTCGTGCTGATCCGCCGGCTCAGGAGGGTCCTCGCCGCGCGCGCCGCCCGGCGAGACGACGCCGCGACCGTCGGCTAGCGGTCCCCGCCGGGCCGCTCCCGGGCAACGCCGAAGGCCCGGCCCCGCAAAGCGGGAGCCGGGCCTTCGGTCGGGCACTCGCCCGTGCATCGGACACTCGTCCGATGCACGGGCGAACGGGCTCAGTTGCCCTCGAGCTGCGCCTTCAGCGCCGCGAGCGCGGCGTCGTCGGCGAGAGCGCCGGTCGAGGCCGAGTCGCTCGAGAAGCTCGACGAGGAGTTGTCCGCAGCCGGGGCCGCGACGACCTCGTTGAGCGAAGCGGCGACCTGCTTCTTGTGGGCCTCCCAGCGATCCTGGGCCGCAGCGTACTCCTGCTCCCACTTCTCGCGCTGGGCCTCGAAGCCTTCCTTCCACTCCTGGGTCTCGGGATCGAAGCCCTCGGGGTACTTGTACTCGCCGTTCTCGTCGTACTCGGTCGTCATGCCGTAGAGCGCCGGATCGAACTCGGTACCCTCGGGGTCCACGCCCTCGTTGGCCTGCTTGAGGCTGAGCGAGATGCGACGACGATCGAGATCGATGTCGATGATCTTGACGAAGACCTCCTGGCCGGCCTGCACGACCTGCTCGGCGAGCTCGACGTGCTGACCCGACAGCTCCGAGATGTGCACGAGGCCCTCGATGCCGTCCGCCACGCGCACGAAGGCGCCGAAGGGCACGAGCTTGGTGACGACGCCCGGGGCGATCTGGCCGATCGCGTGGGTGCGGGCGAAGACCTGCCACGGGTCCTCCTGGGTCGCCTTGAGCGACAGCGAGACGCGCTCGCGGTCCAGCTCGACGGAGAGCACCTCGACGGTGACCTCCTGGCCGACCTCGACCACGTCGGAGGCGTGCTCGATGTGCTTCCACGACAGCTCGGAGACGTGCACGAGGCCGTCCACGCCGCCCAGGTCGACGAACGCGCCGAAGTTGACGATCGACGAGATGACGCCCTTGCGCACCTGGCCGGGCTTGAGCTCGGCGAGGAACGAGGAGCGGGTCGCCGACTGCGTCTCCTCGAGGAGCGCGCGACGCGAGAGCACCACGTTGTTGCGGTTCTTGTCCAGCTCGAGGATCTTGGCCTCGATCTCCTGGCCCAGGTACGGGGTCAGGTCGCGCACGCGGCGCAGCTCGATGAGCGAGGCGGGGAGGAAGCCGCGGAGCCCGATGTCGACGATCAGGCCGCCCTTGACGACCTCGATGACGGTGCCGGTGACGACACCCTCGTTCTCCTTGATGCGCTCCACGTCGCCCCACGCGCGCTCGTACTGCGCGCGCTTCTTGGACAGGATGAGGCGACCTTCCTTGTCCTCCTTCTGGAGCACGAGCGCCTCGACGGGATCGCCGACCTGAACGACCTCATCGGGGTTCACGTCGTGCTTGATGGACAGCTCGCGCGAGGGGATGACACCCTCGGTCTTGTAACCCACGTCGAGGAGCACCTCGTCGCGGTCGATCTTCACCACGGTGCCCTCGATGAGGTCTCCGTCGTTGAAGAACTTCAGGGTCGATTCGACCGCTGCAAGGAAGTCGTCGGCCGAGCCGATGTCGTTGATCGCGACCTGCTTGCTCTCGGTCGTTGCGTTCGTCATGAAATTTGTCTCCAGAATGGACAGGAATCAGGTGAGCGCGCACCGGACAACCGGCCGGATCCGACGATCCGCGAGGCGCGTCCACATTTGGACATGGTTGAGTCGCCACAGATGTGACACTCAAGCTTACCCCGGCCCCGCGCTGCCGACAAGCGCCGACACGCCCGGGATCGTGCGGCACGGAACTCAGTGGGCGGCGGCGTTCCAGTTCGCGCCGCGCCCCACCTGCACCTCGAGCGGAACAGACAGCTCGGCGGCGCCTGCCATCTCCTCGCGCACGATCGCCTCGAGTGTGTCCCACTCCCCCTCGGCGACCTCGAACATGAGCTCGTCGTGGATCTGCAGCAGCATCCGCGAGCGCAGGTCGGCCTCGCGCATGCGGCGCTCGACCTGGATCATCGCACGCTTGATGATGTCGGCGGCCGAGCCCTGGATCGGCGAGTTGAGCGCGGCCCGCTCGGCGTTCTCGCGCAGGATCCGGTTCGGGCTGGCCAGGTCCGGGAACGGCCGGCGACGGCCGAAGATGGTCTCGGTGAAGGTGTCGCGCTTGGCCTGATCAACGACGGAGCGCAGGTAGTCCCGCACCCCGCCGAAGCGCTCGAAGTAGTCGACCATGAGCTGCTTCGCCTCGGCGCCGGTGATGCCGAGCTGCTTCGAGAGGCCGAAGGCCGACAGGCCGTACGCGAGCCCGTACGACATGGCCTTCACCTTGGCGCGCATCTCGTTCGTGACCTCCGTGGGCGGCACTCCGAAGATGCGCGCGCCGACGAAGCGGTGCAGATCCTCACCCGCGTTGAACGCCTGGATGAGCCCCGCGTCGCCGGAGAGGTGCGCCATGATGCGCATCTCGATCTGCGAGTAGTCGGCCGTCATGAGGGTCTCGTAGTCGGGCGCGTGGATGAAGCCCTCGCGGATGCGGCGCCCCTCCTCGGAGCGCACCGGGATGTTCTGCAGGTTCGGATCGGTCGAGGCGAGCCTGCCGGTGCTGGCACCGGTCTGCACGAAGGTCGTGTGGATCCGGCCGTCCTCCTGCACGGCCTTGATGAGCGTCTCGACCATCTGACGCAGCTTGTTCGCGTCGCGATGCGCGAGCAGCGCGTCGAGGAAGGGGTGCGGATTCTTCGCCTGCAAATCGGCGAGCGCCGCGGCGTCGGTCGTGTAGCCGCTCTTCGTCTTGCGCGTCTTCGGCATGTCGAGCTCGTCGAAGAGCACCTCCTGCAGCTGCTTCGGCGACGAGAGGTTGACCTCGCGCCCGATCGCCGCGAACGCCTGCTGCTCGAGCTCGGCGACGCGCGCCTTGAGCTCCGCGTTGTGGGCCTCGAGCAGCGGGAGGTCGATCTGCACCCCGCGCTCCTCGAGCGCGGCGAGCACCGGCACGAGGGGCAGCTCGATGTCGCGGTAGATCTCGATCGTGCGCGACTGGAATCGCTCCACCGCCGCGGCGTGGGAACGCACCACGTACCAGGCGAGCGTCGCCGTATCGGCCACGCTGCCCTCGTCCGGCACGAGCTGGTTCGGGTCGCCCTCGGGCACCTGCTCGCCGAGGAACCGGAACGCCGCCTCCGCGATGCTCTTCTCGGCCGTCGCGGGGCGCAGCAGCCAGGCCGCGAGCAGCAGGTCTCCGGCGATGCCGCCGATGCTCGCCCCCGCGCGGTGCGCGGCCGCGATCTGCTGCTTGGAGTCGAAGAACACCTTCGGGGCCGGCGACGCGAGCCACCGCTCGAAGAGGGCGTAGTCGCGTCCGCCCGGCTGCCAGTGGAACAGCACCGACGAATCGGGGGTCGAGACGCCCACCTCGAATCCGGCCTCGCTCTCGCGGATCAGCACGGCCGGGCCCTCCGCCTTGTCCAGCCAGTCGCCGAGCTCCTCGTCGATGAGGTTCTTCGCCTCCGGCCGCTCCGGCACGAGGGAGGCCGAGGTCGCTCCGCCCGACGGCACCTCGGCGCCGGCGAGCTTGCCGACGCGCTGCAGCAGTGTGCGGAACTCGAGCTTCGCGAAGACCTGCTGCACGGCGGCCATGTCGATCTCGCCGCGCTTCAGCTCGTCGAGCGTCACGTCGAGATCGACGTCGCGCACGAGCCGGTTCAGCCGGCGGTTGCGCTCGGCGAGGTGCGCGTTCTCGCGCAGGCTCTCCCCGACCTTGCCGCCGATCTCGTCCTGCCTGCGGAGGATCTCCTCCAGAGACCCGAACTGAGTGATCCACTTCACCGCGGTCTTCTCGCCCACGCGGGGGATGCCGGGCAGGTTGTCGCTCGTCTCCCCGACGAGGGCGGCGATCTCCGGATACTGCTCGGGCCGGATCCCGTAGCGCTCCAGCACCTTCGCGGTGTCGTAGCGGGTGAGCTCGCTCACCCCCTGCTTCGAGGGGTAGAGCAGCGTGATGCGCTCGTCGACCAGCTGGATGGTGTCCCGGTCCCCGCTCACCACCAGCACCCGGTAGCCGGCATCGGCGCCGCGGGTCGCGAGTGTCGCGAGGATGTCGTCCGCCTCGAAGTTCTCCTTCTCGAGCGTGCGGATGCCCATGGCGTGCAGCGCCTCCTGCAGCAGCGGCACCTGCCCCTTGAACTCGGGCGGCGTCTCACCGCGGGTGCCCTTGTACTCCGGGTACTCCTCCGTGCGGAAGGAGTGGCGGGAGATGTCGAAGGCCACCGCGAGCGCGTCGGGGCTCTCGTTGCCGAGCAGGTTGATGAGCATGGCGATGAAGCCGTGGATCGCGTTCGTGTGCTGGCCGGTCTGGGTCTGGAAGCTGTCGACGGGCAGCGCGTAGAACGCCCGGAACGCCAGCGAGTGGCCGTCGATGATCATGAGGGTAGGCTGAGGATTCGACACACGCCAAGCCTACAAGCCGCCACGGACAAGGAACCAGCACGCATCATGACGGACCCCACGCCTCCGCTCACCGACTCAGCAGCCCGCGGCATGGACTACATCCGCGCGCGAGGTCTCGGCGCCCTCGCCGACCGGATGGGGATCGAGATGACCGAGTTCACCCTCGAGCGCGCCGTCGCCACCATGCCGGTCGAGGGCAACACGCAGCCGATCGGGCTGCTGCACGGCGGCGCCTACGTGGTGCTCGGCGAGACGCTCGGCTCGATGCACGCGAACTTCGTCGCCCCGGAGGGCCACGTCGGGGTGGGCGTCGACATCAACGCCACGCACACGGGCTCCGCCACGTCGGGCACCGTCACCGGAGTCTGCACCCCCATCAAGCTGGGGCGGTCGGTCGCCGTGCACGAGATCATCATCAGCGACGAGCAGGGCCGCCGCTGCTCGACGGTGCGCATCACGAACTTCTACAAGCGCATCTCCTGAGAGCACGGATGCCCCCGGCCGTCGGCCGGGGGCATCCGTGCGTCAACGGGACTCGTCCGTCACTTCTTCGGGCCGAGCTGATCGATGATGGTCTTCGCGACGTCCTGCATCGTGAGGCGGCGATCCATCGACGCCTTCTGGATCCAGCGGAACGCCTCGGGCTCGCTGAGCCCCATCTTGTCGTTGAGGATCCCCTTCGCGCGATCGACGAGCTTGCGCGTCTCGAAGCGCTCGGCCAGATCGGCGACCTCGTTCTCGAGCGCCACGATCTGCTGGAAGCGCGAGAGCGCGATCTCGATGGCGGGGATGAGGTCGGCCGGGGTGAACGGCTTGACGACGTAGGCGAGCGCGCCGGCCTCGCTCGCGCGCTCGACGAGCTCGCGCTGGCTGAAGGCCGTGAGCAGCACGACGGGGGCGATGTGGTCCTTGTTGATGCGCTCCGCGGCGGAGATGCCGTCGAGCTTCGGCATCTTCACGTCCATCACGACGAGATCGGGGCGCAGCTCCTCCACGAGGCGGACCGCCTCCTCGCCGTCACCCGCTTCACCGACCACGTCGTACCCGCTGTCGCGCAGGGTCTCTACGATGTCGAGGCGGATCAGGGACTCGTCCTCCGCGACAACGACGCGTCGCGGGGCGCTCGGTGCAGTGCTCTGGTCATTCACTCCACCAGCTTACGGCATCCCCGCTTCCCGCCGCCTCGGAATCGCCTGCACCGCGGCCGCCGGAGCCGTCGGAGCGTGCGCTAGTCTGGTCTCTGTCCTCCTCGGGAGGCGCCACGCAGCACACGCCGGATTGGTGGAATTGGCAGACACGGCGCACTCAAAATGCGCTGCCGAAAGGTGTGCGGGTTCGAGTCCCGCATCCGGCACTTCCTCGACGCACTCCCCCGGGTCGCCTGGCCCCGGGCCCACCGCGCTCCCTCGGGCCACGGGGGCCTCCTCGGCCCCACCGGACAGGAAACAGGCACGCCTTATATCACATCTGCGGCTAGAATAGAAGCCACCGATGCGAGGAGGCGACGATGCCCGATATCAAGCACAGTTCGCATACGATCCACGACGCGAGCGCCACCGAGGCCGCCAACGGACAGGGCACGGTCAGACGGGTCCCCTGGGGCACCACGCTCGACCACCCGATCCTCGACGGCTCCACCGAGATCTACGTCGAAGATGACGAGGACGACTCGTAGTCCCGCCGGTCGATCGGCTCGCCCCGCCGTTTCGGGCGGAGGAGCCCTCGTTTCAGCGCGCGCTGGATGGGGCGGTCCACCCAGCGATCGATGGCGATGCTGCTCAGGATCACCGCGCCCAGCGTCACGATCAGCAGCACGATGCGCAGCGGCACGCCGGCCACCGCGATCACGCCTCCGAGGACGACCTGCGAGAGCGCGACCGTGACGAACGGATGGAACAGGTACATCGCGTAGCTGGCGTCGCCGATCTCGAGCATCGCGCGCGTGAGACGCCCGTCCCTGATGAGGGGCTCGAGCAGCAGCGCCGCGGCGACCAGCACCACGGCGGGCACGCCGTAGTACACGGCCCGCAGCTCCCCGAGGCGCGGGATCACCCACAGGTCCTGCAGCACCAGCACGAGGAGCGCGGCGAGTGAGGCGGCGACCCCGAGGCCGGAGACCGCCGCGCGAACCGGCGGAGCCGCACGCCGCAGCCCGGCCCCGGCGAACCTCCGATAGACGAAGGAGAGCAGCACCCCCGAGAGGAACTCGAGCAGCAGGGTGCTCTGGTAGAAGGCGAGCGACGGATCCGACGCGGGCCAGACGAATCCGCTGACCACGAGCGCTCCGAGCAGCACGACCGCGGCCCACAGCGCGCGCCGCGCGCCGCGCAGCGTCCACAGCATCGCCGCGACCGCGAGGTAGAAGAACATCTCGTAGTTGAGCGTCCATCCGAGTTGCAGGATCGGCCCCTCGCGCAGCGGCATCTGGTAGGGCACGAAGAACAGCGACTTGAGCAGCCCGGGAAGATCGACCTCGGTGGAGTTGGCGCGCCACGGCATGAGCAGCACCGCCGCCGCCCACGCGAGGGTCGCGATCCAGTACAGCGGGACCACGCGGAACACGCGGCGCCTGAAGAAGTGCGTGCTGTTCTGCACGGTGACCGTGCCGATGATGAAGCCGCTGATGACGAAGAACACGTCGACGCCCCACGCCCCCGTGCTGGGCAGCGCGAACACGCCCCCCGCGTCGACCGCGTGGTAGTACACCACGCCGAGCGCCGCCAGCGCTCGCAGGAACTGGATGCTCCGGACCGTGCGGCGCGGGCCCCGCGTGCTCTCCCGCGTCATCGGCGCCGGTTAGACGAAGACCTTGCCGCGCCCGACGGTGTGCTTGCGGGGGCCGGCCTCGGGCAGCCGCCCGGTGGCCTCGCCGATCCGGTGGATCCGCAGCGTGTTCGTCGTTCCGACCACTCCGGGGGGCGATCCCGCGATGATGAGCACCTTGTCGCCGATCTCCACCCGCGAGTGGTCGAGCAGCACCTCGTCGACCTGCACGAACATCTCGTCGGTCGAGTCGACCCGCTGCACCTCGTAGCTGCGGGCACCCCACGTCAGCTCCATGCGCCGACGGGTGTCGGGGTCGGGGGTGAAGCCGATGATCGGGATCGGGCGGCGCAGACGCGACATGCGCCGCACCGTGTCGCCCGACTCCGTGAACACGCAGATGTACTTCGCGCCGATGAAGTCCGCGACCTCCGACGCCGCGAGCGTGAGGGCCCCGCCCTGCGTGCGCGGAGCGGTTCCCAGCGGATCGATGCGGTCGAGCGCGTGCTCCTCGGTCGCCTCGATGATGCGCGCCATCGTGGTGACCGCCTGCACCGGGTACGCCCCCACGCTGGTCTCGCCCGAGAGCATCACCGCGTCCGCACCGTCGAGCACCGCGTTGGCGCAGTCGGAGGCCTCGGCGCGCGTGGGGCGCGGGTTCTCGATCATCGACTCGAACACCTGCGTCGCGACGATGACGGGCTTCGCGTTCTGCCGCGCGAGCGCGATGGCCTCGGTCTGCACGAGAGGCACGCGCTCGAGGGGCAGCTCGACGCCGAGATCGCCTCGCGCGACCATGATGCCGTCGAAGGCCGCGATGATCTCCTCGAGGTGCTCGACCGCCTGGGGCTTCTCGATCTTGGCGATGACCGGGAGGCGGATGCCCTCCTCGTCCATGATCTCGTGCACCCGCGTGATGTCCGCGGCGTCGCGCACGAACGACAGCGCGATGTAGTCGACGCCGAGCTGCAGCGCCCAGCGCAGATCCTGCTCGTCCTTCTCCGACAGTGCGGGCACGTTCACCGCGACGCCCGGCAGGTTGATGCCCTTGTTGTTGGAGACGGCGCCGGGCACCTCGACCACGGTGTGCACCGTGTCCTCGGTGACGCGCACCGCCCGCAGCGCGACCTTGCCGTCGTCGATGAGCAGCGGATCGCCGGGCTTCACGTCACCCGGCAGCCCCCGGTGGGTGGTGCCCGCCAGATGCCGGTCGCCGACGACGTCCCGCGTCGTGATGGCGAACTCGTCGCCCACCTCGAGATCGTAGGGCCCGCCCTCGAACTTGCCGAGCCGGATCTTCGGGCCCTGCAGATCGGCGAGCACCGCGATGGGCCGGCCCACCTCGGCCTCGGCACGGCGGATGTTGCGGTAGATGCCCTCGTGCACGTTGTAGGTGCCGTGGGACATGTTGAGCCGCGCCACGTTCACCCCGGCTCGGATCAGGTCGAGGGTGTGGTCGTAGCTGGAGACCGCGGGCCCCCACGTTGCGACGATCTTGGCGTGGCGCATATCGGTGTCGACTCCTTCGTCCGCTAGTTGGCCGGGGTGGGCTCGGAGCGCTCGGCCTCCGGCTGCTCCGCCGATTCCTCGTCGGCGGCCGCCGCGTCACCGCGATCGATCACGTGGTAGAACCGCTCGGGATCGGCGGTCTCGATGAGCACCGCGTCGTTCGGGTTGTGGCGACCGGGCAGGTACACCGAGGCCTCCAGGCCGACGTGGCGCCGGCGCTGCACGATGTAGATCACGACGCCCAGCACCACGGCGAGGAACGCGGCGAGCACGTTCGTGCGGATGCCGAGGAAGAGCAGGCTCGGATCCACGCGCAGCGACTCCGTGAAGGTGCGGCCGATCCCGTACCAGACGAGGTACATGGCGAAGAAGGTGCCCCAGCGCGGACGCCAGCGGCGCTCGATCGCCAGCAGCACGATCACGCCGAGCACGTTCCACAGCGCCTCGTAGAGGAAGGTGGGGTGGAACAGCGTGCCGTCGGGGAGGCCGATCGGGAAGGCCGGGTTGCTCGACTCGATCTCGAGCCCCCAGGGGAGCGTCGTGGGGCCGCCGAAGAGCTCGTGGTTGAACCAGTTGCCGAGGCGCCCGACGGCCTGTGCGATGAGCATGCCGGGGACGAGCGCATCGGCGAACGACCAGAAGCGGATGCCCGTGATCCGGGAGGCGATGAGCACGCCGACCGCGCCGCCGAGCAGGGCGCCGAAGATGGCGATGCCGCCCTTCCAGAACGCGAAGACGTCGAGCGGGTTGGTGCCCGGCCCGAAGTAGTCGCCCCAGTGCGTCACCACGTGGTACAGCCGGGCTCCCACGATGCCCATCACGAGCGCCCACACCACGAAGTCGAACACGGCGCCGCGCTCACCGCCGCGCTGGCCGAGCCGGCGCCCGGTCCAGATGGCGGCGATGATGATGCCGGTGATGATGCAGAGCGCGTAGAAGTAGATGCGCAGCGGCCCGATCTGGATGAACTGCAGATCGGGGCTCGGGATGCTCAACGGGAGAATCATTCACTCCTCTTTCGCCTGCGACGCTCTGCCGCGGGGTCCTAAATCGTCGGTGGCGCGGGGCTGGCCCGCGGTCGGGTCAATCCTACAGCGCGGCGCCGGTCGCGGCGTCGTCGGCATCGCGCCGCGTGCCCGCCGCGATCGAACGCACGACCTCGGCCAGGCGATCCACGCCGCCGTCGCGCAGCGCGCGCACGAACGCCGTGCCCACGATCGCCCCGTCCGCGTAGTCGAGGGCCGCGGCCACCTGCTCGGCGGTCGAGATCCCGATGCCGACGCAGGCGAGGTCCGCGCCCTGCGCGCGCAGCCGCTCGGTGAGGCCGCGGGCCGCGGCGTCGAGCTGCGCCCGCTCCCCCGTGATCCCCATGGTCGAGACGGTGTAGACGAAGCCGGTGGTCGCCTCGGCCACGAGGCGCAGACGCTCGTCGCTCGAGCTGGGGGCCGCGAGGAACACGCGGTCGAGACCGGCGCGCTCACCGGCCTCGATCCAGTCGGCCGCCGCGTCGGGGGTGATGTCCGGGGTGATGAGGCCCGCGCCGCCGGCCTCGGCGAGCTCGCGGGCGAAGCGCTCCACCCCGTACTGCAGCACGGGGTTCCAGTAGGTCATGACGAGCACCGGCACGTCGACGGCCTCGCGCACGCGGCGCACCGCCTCGAAGACGTGGGCCACCCGGAAGCCTCCGGCGAGCGCCGTCTGCGTGGCCTCCTGGATCACCGCGCCGTCCATCACCGGATCGGAGTAGGGCAGCCCGAGCTCCAGTACGTCGGCGCCGCTGCGGGCCATCGCGATCGCCGCCTCGACGCTCGTGTCGAGGTCGGGGAAACCGACGGGCAGGTAGCCCACGAGCGCCCCTCTGCGCTCGCGCTTGGCCTCGCGGATCGCAGTCGCGACCTGGGATTCGTGCGTGTTCATTCCCCGAGCCCCGCTTCCTCGCCGTCGTGCGCCTCGTCGAGCAGCCCGAAGTACCGGCCCGCGGTCGCCATGTCCTTGTCGCCGCGGCCGGAGAGGCTGACGGCCACGACGCCCTCGGGGCCGAGCTCGCGCGCGATCCGGAGCGCGCCGGCCAGCGCGTGCGCCGACTCTATCGCGGGGATGATGCCCTCGGTGCGGCTGAGGAGCCGCAGCGCCTGCATCGCCTCGTCGTCGGTGGCGGGGATGTACTCGGCGCGCCCGATATCAGCGAGCCACGCGTGCTCGGGGCCGACGCCCGGGTAGTCGAGCCCCGCGGAGATGGAGTGCGACTCGATGGTCTGGCCGTCCTCGTCCTGCAGCACGTACGTCTTGGACCCGTGCAGAATGCCGGGGCGACCGCGCTCGATCGAGGCGGCCTGGCGCTCGGTGTCGACGCCCTCGCCCGCGGCCTCCACGCCGTAGAGCCGCACGCCGGCGTCGTCGAGGAAGGCGTCGAACATGCCGATCGCGTTGGATCCGCCGCCCACGCAGGCCACGACGGCGTCGGGAAGTCGCCCGGTGCGCTCGAGCAGCTGGGCCCGGGCCTCCTCGGAGATGACCTTCTGGAAGTCGCGCACCATGGCTGGGAACGGGTGCGGCCCGGCGGCCGTGCCGAAGATGTAGTTGGTGTGGTCGACGGTGGCCACCCAGTCGCGGTAGGCCTCGTTGATCGCATCCTTGAGCGTGCGCGAGCCGGTCCTGACCGGCACGACCTCGGCTCCGAGGAGGCGCATCCGCGCCACGTTGAGCGCCTGGCGCTCGGTGTCGACCTCGCCCATGTAGATCGTGCACTCGAGGCCGAAGAGCGCAGCCGCGGTGGCCGTGGCCACGCCGTGCTGACCGGCACCGGTCTCGGCGATCACGCGCCGCTTGCCGAGTCGCCGGGTGAGCAGCGCCTGCCCGAGCACGTTGTTGATCTTGTGCGACCCGGTGTGGTTGAGGTCCTCGCGCTTCAGGAAGATCCTCGCCCCGCCGGCGTGCTCGGCGAAGCGCGGCACCTCGGTGATCGGCGACGGACGCCCGGCGTAGGAGCTCAGCAGTTCCGCGAGTTCGGCGCGGAATGCGGGATCGGCCTGCGCCGCCTCGTAGGCGACGGTCAGCTCGTCGATCGCCGCGATGAGCGACTCGGGCATGTACCTTCCGCCGTAGTCGCCGAAGAAGGGGCCGTGCTGGTCGCGGAGCGAGTCTGTCATCTCTGCCTATCGTGGTTCGTGTGGCGGGCCGAGCGGTTCACGGTTCGGGGCGGCCCCGGGGTGAGCGCCGGGCCGCATTCAGACGCTCAGGTAGGACGCGAGCGTCGCGATGGGATCGTTGGTCACGAGCGCCTCGCCCACGAGCACCGCGTCGGCCCCGGCCTCGCGATAGCGCTGCACATCGGCGACGTCCAGCACCGCGGATTCGGCGACGCGGATCACGCCGGCCGGGATCTGATCGGCGACGCGGCCGAACAGCTCGCGGTCGAGCTCGAAGGTGCGCAGATCGCGTGCGTTGACGCCGATCAGCTGGGCCCCGAGGTCGACGGCGCGCGCCACCTCATCGGCCGAGTGCGCCTCGACCAGCGGGGTCATGCCCAGCTCGCGGATCATCCCGTGGAGGAGTTCGAGCCGATCCTGCGGCAGCGCCGCGACGATCAGCAGCACGAGGTCGGCTCCCGCCGCCCGCGCCTCGAGCACCTGGTACTCCTCGCCGATGAAGTCCTTGCGCAGCACCGGGATGCTCACGGCCTTGCGCACGGCTTCGAGGTCGGCGAGGGACCCCTTGAACCTGCGCTCCTCGGTGAGCACGCTCACCGCGCTCACGCCGCCGGCCTCGTACTGGGCCGCGAGGGCCTGCGGCTCCGGGATGTCGGCGAGGTCGCCGCGCGAGGGGCTCGCGCGCTTCACCTCGGCGATCACCTTCATGTGATCGGCGGGGGCCAGCGCTTCGAGCGCGTCGAGGGCCGCGGGGCGCTCCAGCGCCTCCGCCTCGAGCCGCGCGTACGATCGGAGCTCTCTGCGGGCCCTCGCGTCTTCGAGGGAACCCGCCAGCAGTTGCTCGAGCACTTCAGTCGTGCGACTTGGGGCTGAACTTCGGGCCGTTCACGCCGAAGCCGGCCTTGGCGAGGATCCACCCCAGCAGGGCACCGACGGCGACGATGCCGGCGCACACCCACACCATCGTCGCGTTGTGCAGGAAGAAGAAGACGGTGCCGGCTGCGATGCCGAGCAGCATCACCACGACCGCCGTCCATGCGGCGGGCGAATCACCGTGACCGGGGTCTCCGTGCTGGGTACTCATGAATCTCCTCTGAACAGATTTGAACGCCTCAAGCCTACCGGATATCGTCGCTGGGGTCGGTTCCCTCGCTCAGAGAGTCCCAATCGGAGATGCGATCGGGGGCGCCGCCCGGCGCACCGGCGGCCTTCGGCGCGGAGTCGTATTTGCGGCCGGCCGCGCCCCAGCGTCCGCTGAAGAGCAGCACGATCGCTCCCAGGGCGACCGCGAGCGCACCGGCGAGCAGGCTCACCCACCCCCAGGCGGAGACGTCGCTCCACAGCACCTCGGAGCCCGCGGCCCCGCCCGCGATCCCGGTGAGCTCCGTGATCCGGCCCCCCGCCGCGGCGAGCGGATCGGCGAGCACACCGCTCGTCAGCGCGATCAGTCCCGCCCCGAGCAGCGCAACGAGCGCTCCCAGCACGCGCCGGAACACCCTGCCGGCGATGGTCAGCGCCAGCGCGGCGGCGATGAGGGCCACGGACACCGGCGTCAGCGCAGCGTTCGCCGCGTGCCCGGTGATGGTCTCGACGCGGTGCGTGCCGTCGAGCATGAAGGAGACCCAGGTCTGCGATCCGGCGGCCAGCGCCGCCGCCCCCGAGAGTGCGATGCCGCCGAGGACCGCGGGCTTAGCGCGCATCGCCGGCACCGCTCGCGACGACGACGTCCGCCGGCTCACCGGCGCCGAGCCGGTGCAGGGTGTTCGCGATCGCGATGGCCCGCAGCGGCGCCGCCGCCTTGCTGCGGCACTCCGCGTCCTCGGTCTCCGGCACCGAGTCCGCGACGATGCCCGCGCCCGCCTGCACCATCGCGATCCCGCCGGTGATGGTGGCGGTGCGGATCGCGATCGCGAGATCCGCCGCGCCGCCGAGGCCGAAGTAGCCCACGACCCCGCCGTAGACCCCGCGCTGCACCGGTTCGAGCTCGTCGATGATCTCGAGAGCGCGCGGCTTGGGCGCCCCCGAGAGGGTGCCCGCGGGGAAGGTCGCGCGGAACACGTCGACGGGGTTGCGGCCCGGGCGCGTGCGCCCCTCGACCGTGGAGACGATGTGCATGATGTGGCTGAAGCGCTCGATGCGCATGAACTCCGTCACCTCGACCGACGCCGGCTCGCAGACCCGCAGCAGGTCGTTGCGCGCGAGGTCCACGAGCATGAGGTGCTCGGCCCGCTCCTTCTCGTCGGCGAGCAGGTCCCGCTCGTGCTGCTGATCCTCCTCCGTGGTCGCCCCGCGGGGACGGGAGCCCGCGATCGGGTGCGTCAAGACGTGGCCGCTCTCCTGCACGGTGACGAGCGCCTCGGGACTCGACCCCACCACCGCGAAGGGCTCGCCGTCGTGGCCCTCGAGCTGCAGCAGATAGAGGTAGGGGCTGGGGTTGAGGTGGCGCAGCACCCGGTAGACGTCGAGCGGGTCGGCCGTGCACTCCTGGTCGAAGCGCTGCGAGGGCACCACCTGGAAGATGTCGCCGTCGACGATGTAGCGCTTGGCGCGCTCGACGGCGGCCATGAACTCGGGGGTGCTGGTGAGGCGGGCGGGGTCCGGCAGCGCATCGCGGTCGAGGGCGCCGAGCGGAGACGGCGAGGGCGCGGCGAGCGCCGCCTGCAGGGCGTCGAGACGCGCCTGGGCATCGGCCCACTGCGCGTCCGCGTCCTCGGAGACGACGCCCCCCTCCAGCACGCCGTCGTTCAGCACGTTGGCGAGCAGCACCACGCTGCCCTCGCGATGATCGATCACCACGAGCTCGGAGACGAAGCTCAGGCCCTGCGTGGGCAGCCCCGGCCCGTCGACCGGACCGTTCTCGAGCCGCTCGAACTGCCGCACCGTCTCCCATCCGAGGTAGCCGACGAACCCGCTCGCGAGCGGCGGCAGGCCCTCGACCTGCGGGGCGCGCCAGCGCTCGTAGACCGCCCGCAGCGCCTCGACCGGCGCGAGGGCGCCGACGCCACCCGGTAGCAGCCGCTCCTCCGAGACCGCGGCGACCGCGGCGCCCGGCGTCCATCGGGCCCGCCCGGCCCGCTCCCCCAGCACGCCGAAGCTGCCGGCGCCGACGAAGCTGAACCGGGTCCAGACGCCGCCCTGCTCCGCCGACTCGAGCAGGAAGGTGCCCGGGCGGGAGGCCGCGACCTTGCGGTAGATGCCGACGGGGGTGTCGGCATCCGCGAAGATCTCGCGGCAGACGGGGATCACGGCGTGAGAGGTGCGCGCGGTGTCGAAGGCGGCGCGCGAGGTCGTCAGTGTCACCGTCTCAGCCTACCGCGGTCACTCCTCCGCGGAGTCCGGATCCCCGACGAGCGCTGCGACCTCCCGGTCGGTGAAGCAGGTTCGGGTGCCGGTGTGGCAGGCCGCTCCGAGCTGGATCACGCGCACGAGCAGTGTGTCGCCGTCGCAGTCGAGCGCGACCGAGCGCACGTACTGCCGGTGCCCGGACGTGTCGCCCTTGCGCCAGTACTCGCGCCGCGAGCGCGACCAGAAGGTCACACGGCCCGAGGTGAGGGTGCGGCGCACCGCCTCGTGATCCATCCACGCGAGCATCAGCACCTCGCCCGACTCGTCGTCCTGGATGATGGCGGGCAGCAGCCCCTCGGCGTTGAAGACCAGGCCCTCGGGCACCGGATCGATGTTCGTCACGTCGCTGCTCCCGTCAGGCGCACGATATGGCCGGCGTCGGCGAGCGCGCGCTTCACCTCGCCGATCGTGAACGTGCCGTCGTGGAACACCGACGCCGCGAGCACCGCGTCCGCGCCGGCCTCGACCGCCGGGGCGAAGTGCTCCAGCCGCCCCGCGCCCCCGGAGGCGATCACGGGCACGTCGGCGAGTTCGCGCACGGCGCGGGTGAGCTCGAGGTCGAAGCCGGCGAGCGTGCCGTCGGCGTCCATCGAGTTCACCAGCAGCTCGCCCGCGCCCCGCTCCACGGCCTCGCGGCACCACTCGAGCGCGTCGAGGTCGGTCTCCCGCTTGCCGCCGTGCGTGGTCACCACGAAGCCCGACGGGGTGCGCGGCGAGCGCTTCACGTCGAGCGAGAGCACGAGCACCTGCGAGCCGAAGCGATCCGCGATCTCGCCGATCACGTCGGGGCGGGCGATCGCACCGCTGTTGATGCCGACCTTGTCGGCGCCGACGCCCAGCAGGCGCGCCACGTCCTCCGCGCCGCGCACGCCGCCGCCCACGGTGAGGGGGATGAACACCTGCTCGGCGGTGCGCTGCACCACCTCGTACGTCGTCGACCGGTCGTCGACCGTCGCCGTCACGTCGAGGAAGGTCAGTTCGTCCGCACCCTGCTCCGCGTAGCGCGCCGCGAGCTCGACGGGATCCCCCGCGTCGCGCAGGTTGAGGAAGTTGACGCCCTTCACCACGCGCCCGGCGGCGACGTCGAGGCAGGGGATCACGCGTGTCGCGATTGCCATGATCGGAACTCCTGTCAGAAGCGGGCCGCGTGCACCTGCGTCACGAAGATGCCCTTCGCGCCGACCTCGTACAACCGGTCCATCACGTCGTTCGCGTCGTCGCGCAGCACCATCACGCGCACCGCGACCCAGCCGTCCTCCTTCAGCGGGGAGACCGTCGGGGACTCGATGCCGCTCGCGATCGCGGTCGCGGCCTCGATCTGCGCCACCGGCAGGTCGTACTCGAGGATCGCGTACTTGCGCGCCACGAGCACACCCCGGAGGCGGCGGAGCAGGCGCTCGCTGCCCGGGTGCTCGGTCGGCCCGCCGATGAGCAGGGCGGTGGACTCGAGGATCACCGGGCCGAAGATCTCCAGGCCCGCCGCGCGCAGGGTCGCGCCGGTGGAGACCACGTCGGCGACGGCGTCGGCCACGCCGAGCTGCACCGCCGACTCCACGGCCCCGTCGAGCTGCACGAGGGTCGCCTCGACGCCGCGCTCGCGGAGGAAGTCGTCGACGAGCTTCGGGTAGCTGGTGGCGACGCGCTTGCCGGCGAGGTGGGCGATGTCCGAGATGTCCCCGCCCGCGGGCGCCGCGAAGCGGAAGGTCGAGTCGGCGAAGTCGAGCGCCGCGATCTCGACGGCGTCGGATCCCGAGTCGAGCAGCAGGTCCCGGCCGGTGATGCCGACGTGCAGCGCGCCCGATCCGACGTAGGTCGCGATGTCTCGGGGCCGCAGGTAGAAGAACTCGACGCCGTTGCGGGTGTCGGTGTGCACGAGCTTGCGGCTGTCCCGGCGTCCCGAGTAGCCCGCCTCGGCGAGCATCTCGGCGGCGATCTCGGAGAGCGATCCCTTATTGGGAACGGCGATGCGCAGCATGATGGTGGTGGAATCCTTCCGTGTCGGCCGACGGTGCGCCGGCCAGGGTGATGAGGTCAGCGAGGAAGCGTCGGCGAGTGGGGACCCGGGATCGGACCACCGGCCGACGCTAGAGATGCGCGTAGACGTCCTGGAGCGTCAGGCCCTTCGCCAGCATGAGCACCTGCAGGTGGTACAGCAGCTGGCTGATCTCCTCGGCGCACGCCTCGTCGCTCTCGTGCTCGGCGGCCATCCACACCTCGGCGGCCTCCTCGACGATCTTCTTGCCGATCGCGTGCACGCCGGCGTCGAGGCGCGCGACGGTGTCGCTGCCCTCGGGGCGCGAAGCGGCCTTCTCACCGAGCTCGGCGAACAGCTCATCGAACGATTTCACGTGTCTACCTTACCGTGTCCGTCGGCCCCCGCTGGGCCTCCGCGAACTTCCCGATCAATCCGGCTCCGATGTACAACCCGCTGTCCTCTGCGCCGCAGCCCGAACCGCCCAGAGTCATCCCGGACAGCACCAGGGTCCCTCCGATCCGCGTGTAGACCCCTCCGCCGCTGTCGCCCTGACAGGTGTTGAGGCCGTGCCGCACCGGTCGCAGGCACAGCAGCTCGCCGGAGAAGTCCTGCACGTCCGCCGCCTCGGCATCCGCATCGCAGCCGGGTCCCGACGCCTCCTCCAGTGCCAGCCGCTTCATTGAGCAAGGACGATGCCCTCCCTGCACTTCGCGCCCCATCCGAAGGCCCACCGAACGTTCTTCCCCGCGGACTCCGACGGAACCGGATCCACGCGGGGCGCTGCGGTCACCGACCAGGTTGAGGCCACGGGACTCGCCAATCGCAGGGAGGCCAGCTCACGGAAGGCGCCCGTGCCGAGCACGATGCTCTCGACCGGCGCGCGTCGAGCCGGGTCGACGGCGCCGCAGACATCGTCGACACCGACGAGGACGTCCGGCGGGGCGCCGTCGCGCACGCAGTGCGCCACGGTCACCACTTCTCGAGGCGCCACCAGCACTCCGCCGCAGAAGAGACTGTTCCGCACGTCCTCGCTGCCCGCAGACCGGTTGATCAGGGCGACCGTGGGATTCTCGGCCGCGGGATACTCGGTTGTCGGACGCTCGTCTGCCAGACGCTCGACGGGAAGATGCTGTGCCGGGGTGGAGCAGCCTCCACCAGCTATCACGACAGACAGCATGATGGCGAGCGCTGCTGATTTGCCGATGCTCGCCCAACGCACCCCGCCCCTGTTCGTCGCGCTCGCCTTCACGCTCAGTCCGAATGCTCGGCCTCGCAGGTGGCGCCCGGAGCCAGAACATACTCGGAGCTGATCACTTCTCGATAGTTCGTCGCCCCCGCACGGTACTTCACGACGATCTCATTCACCCGCACCGCTTCGCCATTCTGCGGAGGGTAGGTGAGAATCAGCAGATTCGCCTCAGCGCCGGGACCGATCTCCGCTTCCTCCGGCGGCACCGACTCCGCGAGCAAGGCTTCGCCCTCTTCCTGCGTGATCCAGCTGGCGCCTGGATCGGGATCGACCGGGAGGGAGAACAACCCCACGTAGGAGTTCGTCTGAGGACCTTCGGTATCGACGAGAAAGTCGACCTCCGCGTTGCTCCGAGTCGCCTCAACCGCGGTGAGGCGCACTGGCGCCCCACCAGTGTTGTGCAGAATGACGCCGAAAACATTCACCTCCACGCCCTCGCTCGGACCGCAGGTGCTCTCCTCACCAGGGGACGTTCGAGGACCGACAAGCGGGCCATCGGAGACTGCACAGGCGCTCAACGAAATTGCGCAGAACGCGGCGAGCAACGCTCCGGTCCTCCTATTTCGCAACGATGCTCCCCGGGCTCTTCGAGCGATCGTTCGCATGGCTCTTCGCACCACAGAGCTTGCCGCCTTTGGACTTGAAACGGTAGGTGGTCTTACCCGACTTGCTCCAAGCCGTCGTAGCAGGCAACTTCACGCCGACGATGCTCACTGCATGTGTTCGGGTGGTTTGATCACCGCTGTCGCGCACATAGGAACCGTTCTTCTTGTACGGTACGCAGTACCTCGCGGTCGGCATGGAGGCCGGGTACGACCTGGCTCCCCCGATCCAGTTGTACGCGCGCATGTAGGTCTTCGACCTCGTGCCGCCCTTCCCCACGGAGCAGTAGCTGGTGAACTTGCCGTGCTGGAACAGTGTCTGCAGATGCTCGGCGGTCTTGCCCGTGCTGGTTCCGAACCCGATCGTGCCGGTCGAACTCACCGTCGTGGTGCCGGAAACCTCATACCCGGCGTTCGCCCCGCTCAGAGCCACCGCGACGCCCATGGTCGTGGCCTGGCCCTCACGGTAGCTGTGGGTTATCTCGGTGCCCGTGTTCGATGAGTAGATACTCGCGACGGTCACCCACTTGCTCCCGAGCTCGGCGACCTTCTTCGTCGAGCAGCCCTTCTCCGCGTATGCTCGGCCGGACGTCGCTTCGACATCGGCAACCGGCTCGGGCGCCACGCTCTCGACCGCCGCCTCTCCCGGTTCGGCGTTCTCCACCGCTACGGGGTCCAATCCGACGTTGTACTCGTAGACGCTTCCGTCGAACTCGGCGCTCAGCAGCAGATTGAGGTCGCCGGACTCGGAGCTGTACTCCGAGAGGCCGGCACCGTCCGCCAGTCGCAACTCGAACTCGCCTTCGGGCGAGACTTCGGCCTTCGCGACGACATCCATGTTCAGGCGCTCGCCCACGGCGAGCGCGGCCAGCTCCTCGTTCGACGGCCAGGCGTACAGCACTGCAATGCCGGGCTCCCCCCGCTGCGGGCTCGCCATCCGCAGCGAGTTCCCCGTCGAGCAGGCTCACGCCGTCATATCGGCCGAATCCACGACGTCCGGGAAGACCTCATCGATCGGAGGTGGCACCGCTGGGGTCTCCGGCAGCGCGACTCCCAGGAGGCCGGGCAGCATGAGCGCCGCCGCCGGAAGAACGAATAGGGGCGGGATGGAACTCTGCATCGAGATCCTCCTTCAGATGGCCACTTGCTCGGCCCCTACTCCACCCGCGAACCTACACGAAGAACTCTTGCGCACCAAGTGGTTCCGGCTTCCCTGGCCTCCTCCGTTCGCCGGGAGCGAGCGAGACCCTCTCACCGCTCAGGGGGAGGATCCGGCATGCTCCGCGACTCTTCCCGGTTGAGCTCAGTGCCGGTGCGCGGCAGCGGCGACCCGCAGCTCGGCGATGCGGTCCTCGGGCACACCTCCGTAGACCGCTGATCCCGCGACGAAGGTGTCGGCCCCGGCCTCTGCGGCGATCCCGATCGTGTCCTTCGAGATCCCCCCGTCCACCTGCAGCCAGACGTCCAGGCCCAGCCGGGCCTTCGCCTCGGCGAAGCGGCGCAGCTTCGGCATCATGTCGGGCATGAAGGACTGCCCGCCGAAGCCGGGCTCCACGGTCATCACGAGCACCTGATCGAACTCCGGGAGCAGTTCGAGATACGGCTCGGGGTCGGTGCCGGGCTTGAGCGCGATGCCGGCGCGGGCGCCGATCTCGCGCAGGCGGCGCGCGAGCGCCACCGGATCGGCGGCCGCCTCCGCGTGGAAGGTCACGGAGTAGGCGCCCAGCTCGGCGTAGCCCGGGGCCCAGCGGTCGGCGTCGGAGATCATGAGGTGCACGTCGAGCGGCACCGGCGAGACCGCCTGGATGCGCTCGACGATCGGCGGGCCCATGGTGAGGTTCGGCACGAAGTGGTTGTCCATGACGTCCACGTGCACGAGGTCCGCCGTGGCGATCGCCTCGAGTTCGGACTGCAGGTTCACGAAGTCGGCGGACAGGATGCTCGGGTTGATGCGCTGCACGGTCACCCCACCAGCCTACGGCGTCCCCGGCCCGCGGCCGCACGCCGATCCCGCGCACCGCCGATCCGCCGCGTGCGCGAGCGCATAGGCTGGAGGGCATGAGCGATTCGCCCGAGAACCCGCAGCAGCCCGATCCCGCTCCGCAGGCGCCGGAGCCGGTGGAGCCCGAGCAGATCGCACCGGCCGAGCCGGAACTGACCGAGCCGGAGCCCACCTCGGAGGCTCCCCCCGGGCTCGCACCCTCTCCCGGCCTCGCTCCCCCCGTGGGGATCCAGCAGCCCGCCGACTTCCAGCCGCCGCAGGGCTTCGAACCGCCGCAGAGCTTCCAGCCCCCGCAGGGGTACGCGCCGCCGCAGGGGTACGCACCGCCGCAGGGCTTCCAGCCCCCGCAGGGATACGAACCGCCCCAGGGGTTCCCGCCCCCGTCGCAGGAGGCGCAGCCTCCGCAGGGGTTCTCCGCACCGCAGGGATACGCGCCTCCCGCGCGGGGATACGAGCCCCCGCAGGGCATCATCCCGCAGCCCCAGGACCCCGCTGCCCTTCAGGCGCAGGCGGATCAGCCGGGCTACGCGGCCCAACCGGGGTATCCGGCTCAGCAGCCTCCCCAGCAGCCGCAGCCTCCGCAGCGCAAGGGCGGCCTCCCCACGGGCGCCATCATCGGCATCGTCGCGGGCGCCGTCGTACTCCTCCTGCTGATGATCGGCGGCGTCTTCGCGGTCGGCTCGCTCGTCAGCCGCGGGCCGGGCGGCGGCGGCTCGGCGCCCGAGGCCGGCGGCTCGGCGGCCACCCCCGCGGAGGCGGTCGAGGAGTACCTGCAGGCGCTGGCCGACGGCGACGCCGAGACGGCCCGCACTCTCGCGAGCGGTACCTCGTCCGATCGCCTCCTCTCCGACGAGGTGCTCGCGCGGTCGAACGAGCTCGCCCCGATCACCAGCATCGAGGTCGACGAGGAGGCCGTTTCGCAGGACGATTACGAAGCCGTGGTCACCGCGACCTTCGATCTCGGCGAACGGACCGTGCAGCGCGACTTCCGCGTCTGGGAGTCGTACCCGAGCGGCTGGGAGCTCGCGGACGGTCTGCTGCGCGTATCCGTGACGACTTTCGACGGGCTGGGCTTGACCCTGAACGGCGTCGACCCCGGCGACGACTACGTGAGCGTCTTCCCGGGCGCCTACGAGTTCGATCTCGAGATGGAGGCGTTCCAGCTGAGCAGCGACGAGGACGTGTTCCTGTTCGCCACCGACGACGACCTCTCGCCGATGTACGAGCTGCGCCCGGTGCTCACCCCCGAGGCGACCGAGACCTTCCGCGATCTCGTGCGGGCGTCGCTCGAGGAGTGCATCGCGATGACCGCCCTCACCACCCCCTGCGGCCTGGACGTCTCGGAGGAGCTGAGCGACGGATCGGTCCCGGTGCCCGACACGGCGCAGCGCACCCTCACCCCCGAGGGCGACGCCGCACTCGACGGTCTCGAGACGACCTCGAGCTACGAGGTGCCCTCGCTGGTCAGCTCCCTCGACTACATCCGCATCACGACCACCATCGAGGCGGACCGCAACGGCGAGCGCATCAGCGGTGAGCTGCTCTTCGGAGGCGAGCTGCGACGTCCCTACGTCGACTTCGCGGAGGCGGACCCCGAGGTCGTCTGGGAGTAGATCCGGGATGCCGGGGCGGTTCGTCCGCGACCGTCAGGCGCCGCCCGCGGCGGGCGTCTCCGCGGGCGCCGATCCCGCGCTCTCGGCGAAGCTGCGCGAGAGCCGCCGGTACGAGCGGGTGAACATCGCGCCGACGGCGAGCACGATCATCGCGATCCCGGACCACAGGAAGATGAGCGCGATACCGCGGCTCTCGCCCTCGCCGAGCAGCCACCCCCAGGCGGCCTGCCCCTCGGGCTGCTCCATGTAGGGCACCACCCAGAACTCCGCGATGGGCGCGATCAGGAACGAGGTGATCGGCGCCGCCGCGGCCTCGAAGGTCATGGCGAGGCCGAACACGCGCCCCTGCTTCTCGTAGGGCACGACCCGCTGGATGACCGTCTGCTCCGCCGCCTCGATGGCGGGCATCATCGCCATGAACAGCCAGATGCCGGTGATGAACAGCCAGGGCAGCTCCCGCACCGTGAAGAGCGCCCCGAGGATGCCGAGCAGGCCGACGAGGATCAGCATGGTCCGGATCGGATTCGCGCCGAGACCCCACTTCGCGACGACCGCGCCGCCCACGATGAAACCCGTCGAGGCGAGCCCGAACACCAGCCCCCAGATCTCCACGGGGAACATGTTCAGGCCGTACGGGTCGAGCAGCGCCATGAAGACGCCGCCGGAGAGGTTGTTGAGCATGGTGAAGATGACGAGGGCGAACAGCCCCGGGACGGCCAGCATCGCCGCCATGCCGCCCCTGAAGTCGACGGCGCTGCGTGTGGGGTCGTGCACGATCTCGGGCTCGGGGATGCGCAGCAGATGCAGGTGGACGATCGGCACGGCGACGAAGACCGTCGCGATCAGCATGGTCGGCCCCATGCCCAGGAACCCGACCGACAGACCGCTGAAGACGCTCGTGGCGATGAAGGCGATCCCCTGCACGGTGCCCACGAGCCCGTTGGCATTCGCGTGCCGCTCCACGGGCACCAGCAGGGTCACCGTGGTCGCGAGCGCGAGGTTGCGCATCAGCTCCACGACGCACCCGGCGAGCAGGATGAGCGTGAACACCCAGAACCAGGGCCCGCCGAGGTCCAGCAGCGCGTGCGACGGGATCGTGAAGAAGAGGACGCAGCCGATGACGAAGGCGACGAGCGACGACCACGCCGAGATCAGCATGACGCGCTGCTTGCGCAGCCGATCGACGAGGGAGCCGAACCACATGGAGCTCAGGGCGAGCAGCATCATGTAGGCGCCGCCGAGCACGCCGGTCGCGAGGATGCTCCGCGTCTCCAGGTAGACCCAGAACACGACCGCGAACCACAGGAAATTGGTCGTCAGGTTCGCGACGGCGGTGTTGACGAGCACGTGCAGGAACGTGCGCATGCCGCCCTCGGGCGGCACGGGGCGCGGGTGCGAGCGCGCGTCCCCGGTGCCGGGGCCGCTCGGCGATGCGTCGGTGCTCATGCAAGAAGCGTAGAGCGCACCCCCGACATCGCGCCAGGCTCGGCCCGCTCAGCTCCCCCGCTCGAGCAGCGCGATGAACATCGCGTCGGTGCCGTGGCGGTGCGGCCACAGCTGCGCGCTCGGCGCCTCCCCGGCGAGATCGAGCTCCTCCCGCGCGATCCCGTGCAGCACGGCCTTCGCGTCGAGTTCGCGGAGCTCCGCGTGTCGCTGCAGCAGCCGGTCGACCGCGACGCGGGTCTCGGCGAGGTGGGGCGAGCAGGTGACGTAGGCGAGCACGCCCCCGGGCGCGAGCCGCGCGACCGCCGCGTCGAGCAGTTCGCCCTGCAGGGCGGTCAGGGCGGGCAGATCCGACGGCTGCTTGCGCCACCGGGCCTCCGGCCGACGCCGCAGTGCGCCGAGACCCGAGCACGGGGCGTCGACCAGGATCCGGTCGTACCGCGCATCCCGCTCCCCGTAGGCCGCCGGGTCGCGCCCGTCGTGGGAGACGATCTCGACGGCGTCCGCCACACCGGTGACGGAGCGCCGCACGAGCTCCGCCCGGTGCTCCGACACCTCGTTGGCGCGCACCGCCGCGCCGCCGAGCCGGGCTTCCGCCCCGAGCACCGCGGTCTTGCCGCCGGGGCCGGCGCAGAGGTCGAGCCAGCGCTCGCCCGGCGCGACCGCCCGGGCCCGCGTCAGCACGAGCGCCGCGAGCTGCGATCCCTGGTCCTGCACGCGCACCAGGCCCTCGGGCGCGGCGAGCGCGGCGACGGCGCGCGCCGGATCGCCTCCGGCCAGCTCCAGTCCGATCGGCGAGGGACCGGCCGCCTCGAGGCCCGCGCCGCCGGCCGCACCGGCCGCCGCACCCGCGTCGAGCCCCGCTCCGGGCAGCACGGCGAGGCTCACGCGCGGGGGCGCGTTGTCGGCGGCGAGCAGCGACTCGAGCTCGGCCTCCCGCCCCTCGGGGCGCAGGGCGTCCCGCGGCGCGCGCAGCACCCAGGCGGGGTGCGAGGTGCGGCTCGCGAGGGCTTCATCGGGGGTGCGCGCCTCCTCCGCGATCCGCCGGTCCCACTCCTCGTTCGAGGACCGGCCGATCGCGCGCAGCACGCCGTTCACGAAGCCCGCGGCGTTCGGGTTCGCCACCCGGCGCTGCAGTTCGACGCTCTCGTTCACGGCCGCGTGCGCCGCGGTGCGCATGCCCAGCAGCTGATGGGCTCCGAGGCGCAGCACGTTCAGCGTGCGGGCGTCGATCGCGGCGGCGCCGCGCCCCGCCGCGAGCTCGATGATGCGGTCGTAGCGGCCGCGACCGCGCAGGGCCCCGGCCGCGAGTTCGGTGGCGAGCCCGGCGTCCCGCCCGTCGAGGCGCGCCTCGCGGATCCGGGCGGGAAGCGCGAGATTCGCGTACGCATCGCGATCCTCGACGTCGCGCAGTACATCGTAGGCGACGAGGCGCGCGGGAGAGACCTCGACGCGGGGCGCGCGGACGCCGCGCCCGCTCCGCCCGGCCGGGCGGCCCTGGGAGCGCCCTCGGCGGCCGTCCCGTTCCCCGCCGCTCATCGCACCACCGCTTCCCCGCCGCGGCCGCGCAGCCAGGCGGCGCCGTCCATCGCCGGCTTCCCAGCGGGCTGCACGCGCACGAGTGCCAGGGCGCCGTCGGCGAGGTGCAGGATCGCGGAGCCGCCGTGCAGGGTCACCGCTCCGGAAGCGCCGGCCTCCGCGTCGGCGAGCCGCACCTCGAGCAGCTTGAGCGGCTGCTCCTCGTGCTGTACGAAGGCGCCGGGCTCGGGGGTGACGCCCGCCCAGTGCGCGAGCACCTCCGAGGTGGGCCGCGCGAGATCGAGGCGCCCGTCCTCGCGGGAGAGCTTGTGCGCGTAGGTGGCCTCGCCCAGCTGCGGCTCCCCCGCGTCCGGGTCGGCGGCGAGCGCCTCGACCGCGGCGAGCAGCGCGCCGGTGCCGGAGTCGGCGAGCTCCGTCAGCGCGACACCGGCGGGCGTTCCCGGCGCGAAGTCCCGCCTGTCGCGGCTCAGCACGTCGCCGGCGTCGAGCGCCTCCACGAGCCGGAACACCGTGACCCCGAGTCGCTGCTCGCCGGCCTGGAGGGCCCGCTGCACCGGCGCGGCGCCCCGCCACCGCGGCAGATCGGAGAAGTGCAGGTTGATCCAGCCGTGCTCCGGCAGTCCGAGCAGGGGCTGCCGCACGAGCCCGCCGTAGGCGACGATCACACCGAGTTCGGGGGCGAGGGAGCGCACCCACTCGGTCGCGGCGTCGTCGAGGCGGTTGGCCCGGTGCACGGGGATCCCGAGCTCCTCCGCAGCGGTCGCCACGGGCGACGGCGTGAGCACGCGCCTGCGCCCGAGCGGCGCGTCGGCTCGGGTGAGCACCCCGACCACCTCGTGCCCGGCGCGCACCAGGGAGCGCAGGCTGGGGACGGCGAACTCGGGGGTTCCGGCAAAGACGATCCGCATCCGTCCATTGTCGCAGGCCGGCGGGTCTGCCCCGCACGGGCGGCTCCTGCTATGATCGCCGCATGCATTCCCTGAATCAGTGGTGGACCGCCTGAGGGCGGCCCGTCAGCGTATGCATATCCGGCACCGCCTCTCGGAGGCGGTGTTTTTTTCGTCTTCGAGTGGCGCGATGAAGCAAAGGAACCACATCATGAATGACGCCCAGGCCCGGTCGGGCTCCATCTATCGCGCCGACGAGCGCGGCTACTTCGGCGAGTTCGGCGGCGCGGTGCTGCCGCCGTTCCTCGTGGAGCCGATGGCCGAGGTGGCCGCCGCCTATGAGGAGGCGCGACGGGATCCCGCCTTCGCCGAGGAGCTGCAGGCCCTGCTCACGAAGTACGTCGGCCGCCCCTCGCTCCTCTACTTCGCCGAGAATCTCACCCGCGATCTCGGGGGCGCGAAGGTCTATCTGAAGCGCGAGGACCTCAATCACACCGGCGCGCACAAGATCAATCACACGCTCGGCGAGGCGCTGCTCGCGAAGCGCTTGGGCAAGCAGAAGGTCATCGCCGAGACCGGCGCGGGCCAGCACGGCGTCGCACTCGCGACGGCCGCCGCTCTGGTGGGGCTCGAGTGCGAGATCCACATGGGTGCGATCGACGTGGAGAAGCAGCATCCCAACGTGGTGCGCATGGAGCTGCTCGGTGCGAAGGTGGTGCCGGTGGAGCGCGGCGGCCGCTCGCTCAAGGAGGCCGTGGACTCCGCGTTCGAGGTCTACGCCGCGTCCCCCGACGAGTACCTCTTCGCGATCGGCTCGGTGGTCGGCCCGCACCCCTTCCCCACCATGGTGCGCGACTTCCAGTCGGTCGTCGGGCAGGAGGCCCGCGCGCAGATCCTCGAGGCCGAGGGCCGCCTGCCCGACGCGCTCGTGGCGTGCGTGGGCGGCGGGTCGAACGCGATGGGGCTCTTCGACGCGTTCCTCGAGGACGAATCGGTGCGCATCATCGGAGTGGAGCCCGCCGGCGAGGGCCTCGACACGGAGCGCCACGCCGCGACCATGACGCGCGGGGTGATCGGCGACATCCACGGCATGCGCACCAAGGTGCTGCTGGCGCCAGACGGCGAGCCGGCTCCCGTGCACTCGATCGGCTCGGGCATCGACTACCCGGGCGTCGGTCCCCAGCACGCCCACCTCGAGCAGATCGGCCGCGCCGAGTACGTGTCGATCACCGATGAGGAGGCCCTCGCCGCGTTCCAGCACCTGACCCGCGCCGAGGGGATCATCCCCGCGCTCGAGTCGTCGCACGCGATCGCGCACATCGCGAAGCTCGCCCCGACGCTGCCCGAGGACGCGATCCTGATCGCGAACCTCTCCGGCCGCGGCGACAAGGACGTCGACTTCGTCGCCGCGCGCCTGCGGAACGACTGACCCCCATCCGGGCGATCTGCGCGGCCGCGCGCCTACCCGTCGAAAACCCCGCGGTCGTCGAATCGCAGCCGCAGCGCCTCGGGCCTCGCTCGCCCCGGTGCGCGGCCGCGGGTGCGCGACGAGGATCCCGCGGCGTCGGCCACGAGCGCCCCGCGCAGGCGGCTCGCGACCTCGTCGCCCTGGGCGTAGTCGAAGCGCACGATCGCCCGCACGAGCCCCGCGGGGGTCTTGGCCGGTCCGCCGGGCGGGATCGGGGTCGGCCCGAGGTGGTCGACCCCGGCGAGGCCCGAGAGCTGCTGCAGCGCCCGCTCCACCTCGTCGGGGCCGCCGCTCACGCTCGCCACGCGCACGGCGGGCGGGTAGCGCAGGGCGTGGCGATCCCGCAGCTCTCCGCGCAGCCACTCCTCCTCGCGGCCCGTCACGAAGGCGCGCACCACCGGGCCGCCCCCGGAGGCCATGAGGCAGATGCCGTCGGGAGCGGCGAGGGCCGCCGCGTTCTCCCACCACCGCAGGCAGTCCTCCCCGGCGCGCAGGGTCTCGAGGCTGAGCAGCCGCTCGGCGTCGAGCAGCACCACGGCGCGGTAGCCCCCGGCCGCGAGCGGCTCGGCGCCGCGGGTGGCCACGACGAGCGCCGGCCGGGCGTCCACGCGCTCGCGGGGGTGCTCGCCGTCGCTCAGGATCACGCGGGCGCCCTCGAACTGCCGCTCGAACTGCTCGACCGTGCGCGCCGACCCCATTCCGCGCTCCTCGAGCCGCGTGCCGTCGCACGTGCCGCAGCGCCAGTTCGTCGCGTACTCCCCGCACCAGCGGCAGGAGGCGCGCCCTACGGTGCGGAAGCCGACCGGTCCGCTGCAGACCCGGCACCGGGCCAGGTCGCCGCACTCGCCGCACACCGCGACCGGCGCGTATCCGGGCGTGGCGACCTGCACCAGCACCGGTCCGCGCCGCAGCCCCTCGCGGATGGTACGGGCCGCGAACTCGGGCACCCGTCCCGCGAAGGCGTCGGGGGTCATGGAGGCGTCGGCGTGCACGATGCGGGACCGCCTGGGCGGGTTCTGCTGGGCGCGCACGTAGCCGATGTCGACGAGGCGCTGCACCTCGGCGCTGCGCGCGTGCCCGGCGAAGAAGAGGCCTGCCGGCTCCTCGGGCGACGTCTCGGAGCTCGACGACGCGCGCACGAGCGCAGCGTCGCGCGCGTGCACGTAGGGCGTGAGGGGCTCGGCCAGCACGGGATCCCCGTCATCCCAGACGATGATCGCGCCGAGCCGGTGCGCCGGCGCGTAGACGGCGGAGCGGTTGCCGAGCACGATGCGCGGCTCGGCGTCGAGCGCGCGCAGGAAGCCGGCATAGCGCTCGGCGTTGGACTGCCGCGAGTCGACGCGCACGATGTCGGGGTGCCCGAGCGCGGCCAGCGCGTCGCGCAGCTGGTCGAGGTCGCGATAGTCGGGGGCGATGAGGATCGCGCTGCGCCCGAGCGCGTGCACCGCGATCGCGAGCCGCGCGAGACGCGCCGCCCAGCCGCCGACCCACTCCCCCGTGTGCAGCCGCTCCGGCCCGTGCGAGGCCGTGAGCGCGAGGCGCGCACCCGCGACGAGCCGCTCGGCGACGGCGCGCTCCTCCGCGGAGCTCTCCGCGGCGGGCTCGCCGCCCCCCTCTGTCCCGGCGGCCTCTCCCTGCGACACCGGCGCAGCCTGCCCGGCCTCCGCGGCCTGTGCCGCGAGGTGCTGCTTCTCGACCCGCACCTGCCGCGTCGGGATCGCGAGGCGCAGGATGTCTCCGGCCGAGCCGCCGGCGCGGTCGGCGACGGCCCGCGCCAGGCGCCACACCTCGGGGGCGAGCAGCGGAACCCGGGTGACGATGTCGGCGATGGCCGAGAGCTCGCCTCCGAAGTCGCTGCGCTCGGCGAACTCGATGATGTAGCCGAAGCTCCGGCGCTCCTGCGAGCGGAAGGGCACGCGCACGCGCTGACCGATCCGCACCTCATCGGCCAGTTCGGGCGGGATCGCGTAGTCGAAGAGGTGGTCGAGCTGGGGCAGTGCGGAGTCGAGCAGCACGCGCGCGACGGGGCGGCCGTTCGCCGCCTCCGCCCGCTCGAACGCGCTGCCGCGCGCACCGCCCGTGGACACGGCGCTCCTAGAGGCCGGCGGCGGCCCGCAGCTCGGCGGTGCGCGGAGTGGCCTCCCACGTGAAGTCGGGCAGCTCGCGCCCGAAGTGGCCGTAGGCGCTGGTCTGCGCGTAGACGGGGCGCAGCAGGTCGAGGTCGCGGATGATGGCGAGCGGGCGCAGGTCGAAGACCTCGCGCACCGCGCGCTCGATGCGCTCGAGCGGCACGGTCTCGGTGCCGAAGGTCTCGACGTAGAGGCCGACCGGGTGCGCGCGGCCGATCGCGTAGGCCACCTGGAGCTCGGCGCGGCGAGCGAGGCCGGCGCGCACGACGTGCTTGGCGACCCAGCGCATCGCGTAGGCGGCCGAGCGGTCGACCTTCGAGGGGTCCTTCCCGCTGAACGCGCCGCCGCCGTGTCGACTGGCGCCGCCGTAGGTGTCGATGATGATCTTGCGGCCGGTGAGGCCCGCGTCGCCCATGGGGCCGCCGATCACGAACGGGCCGGCCGGGTTGATGAAGAGCCGGGCATCGGCGCTGTGCAGCTCCACCTGTTCGAGCACCGGCCGGATGGCCGCGCGCTCGACCGCGGCGCGCAGCGCCCCCTGCGAGATGTCGCCGTGGTGCTGCGTGGAGACGACGACCGCTTCGATGCTCGCCGCGCGGTCCCCGGCGTAGCCGATGGTCACCTGGGTCTTGCCGTCGGGGCGCAGCTCGGGCAGCACGCCCGTCTTGCGCACCTCGGTGAGGCGCTCGGCGAGGCGATGCGCGATCCAGCTGGGCAGCGGGTGCAGTTCGGGGGTCTCGTCGGTCGCGTAGCCGAACATGATGCCCTGATCGCCGGCGCCCTGCCGGCTGAGGCCGTCGTCCTCGCCGATCTCGCCGCTGCGCACCTCGAGCGAGGAGTCGACGCCGCCCGCGATGTCGGGCGACTGCTGCCCGATCGACACCGAGACGCCGCAGGAGGCCGCGTCGAAGCCCATCTCGGAGCTGGTGTAGCCGATGTCGCGCACGGCGTCGCGCACGATCTGCGGGATCTCGACGTAGCCCGTCGTGGAGACCTCGCCGGCGACGTGCACGAGGCCCGTCGTCACGAGGGTCTCGACGGCCACGCGGGCGCCGGGATCCTGCTCGAGCATGGCGTCGAGGATCGAGTCCGAGATGCGGTCGCAGATCTTGTCCGGGTGGCCCTCGGTCACGGACTCCGAGGTGAACTGGCGCAGCGGCACGTGGGCTCCTTGATGATGGGAAGCGGGCGGACGAGATGGGTGCGGCTCGGGCGAAGAACGCCGGGCGGAAAACGCCGGTGGCGCCGGACCCCATTCAGGGTATCCGACGCCACCGACGGAGCTGCGAGTGCAGCGGAAGATTACGCTCCGACCGCGGCCGCTTCCTCGGCGTCGCTCGACACCGCGGCGCGCCGGGTCATGGTCAGCTTGCCCTCGACGATCTCGTGCAGCGCGATCGACAGCGGCTTGTCGTCGACCGACGAGTCGACCAGCGGGCCGACGTTGTCGAACAGATTGCCGTCGTGCAGATCCGTGTAGTAATCGTTGATCTGGCGGGCGCGCTGCGAAGCGAAGATCACCAGGGCGTACTTCGAATCGACCTTCTCGAGCAGATCGTCGATGGGCGGGTCGATGATGCCGTTGGGGTTGGCCATGTACACACTCCTCTAGTTGACCTCACCATCCTAGCCGAGGATCGCCGATCCTGCTGGGCGGCGGGCGGGAACCGCAGCACCGAGTCAGGCGCGTCGCCGCTCCCCACCACTCGACCGGCATCGGCGATCACAGGGGTGTGCTGCTCCGAGATCCCGCCGTCGCGGTAGACCTCGAACGCGCGCGGATAGCACGCGGTGCGTGTACGGGCATGATCCGTCAACCGCTCGGTCGCCCCTCGCTCCGATGCAGCGCGGACGCGATCTCGGCATGCACGGCGCGATACGCCGGCTCTCCGCGCGCACCGGACGGGGTGGCCGAAATGCGACGCTCGTTCTCGGCGGCGGCCAGATCCAGCGCTTCCGCCAGCGGTCGCAGCCGCTCGGCCTCCGCGGCGCGCAGCTCGACCTCCACCGCTTCCAGCCGCGACACCACGACCCGTAGTGCGGCCCGGTGCGGGCTCTCGGCGTCGAAGGATGCGGACATGCCCCCGTTCCACCGCGAACCGCCGACATTCCTGGGCTCCTGAGCGGCTCACCACTCCAAAGAGCCGAGGCGGGCTTCGGTGAGTATCCGACAATCGCGTCGGCCGATCCCGACAACGACAGCGGCCGATCCCGTCAGTGGTGGATCAGCGCCTTGAGGGCGATCATGATGGCGCCCAGGGCAGCCGTGACCACCGCCCCGCCGAGGCGGGCCGCGAAGCGAGGATTGCGCGCCGCCGCGATGTACCAGCCGATCACGCCGAGCAGGATCATGTCGACCGTGAGCGCGAGCCAGACCGCATCGGCCTGCCCGAGCACCCCGACCACGCCGAGCAGCAGGAACGCGACCGGCACCGAGCCCACCACGAACAGCCCCAGCGACGCGCGCACGCCGTGGGCGAGAGCGGCCGCGAAGGTGCTGTCCGACTCGGAGAGCTGCGCGACCGTGTCGGAGTACACGTGGGCGGCGAAGAACACCAGCAGCGTGAGCACGACCGTGAGCAGCGCCTGGGCGCCGTCGCCGTCGAGGTTGCGGCTGACCACGATCATGCCCGCGACGACGACGAGTCCGTAGACGCCGGCCGTCGAGCTCATGAGCGTCGAGAAGCTCGGGCGACGGCTCCTGTCTGCGCGGGGATCCGGCGCGAAGGCGCCGCGCGAGCGCCGATCGGCGCGACGATGATCCGTCATGCCCGCGATTCCTCCCTCCGCGCCCGCCGGCCGGGTCACCCCGCCGCCAGCACTCGTTGCTTCTGCGTTTCGAACTCGGCCTCGGTGAGCACACCGGAGTCGCGGAGCCGGCCGAGCTGGGTCAGCTGCTCGATCACGGAGGCCGTACCGGCACCGGCGGCAGGCGCCGACGCCGCAGGAGGCTCGGCGACCGCGGCGGCAGGAACGGGCGCAGCAGCAGGAGCAGCCGGAGGAGCAGATCCGGCCGCCGCCGCGGCGGCATCCTGAGCAGCCCAGCGCTGCTGCTGTCGCCGGTGCGTGCTGCCGATGACCCGTGTGGCGACCGAGGCGCGCACGGCGGTGCGGAGGAGGCTCATGCGGGGCTCCCCTCTGCGAGAGCGCGTTCGAGTTCTGCGATGTCGACGCCGCCGGAGAACAGCTCCACCCCGCCGGCGGCTGCCCAGGCCTCCGCGGCGACCGCCAGCGAACGGTCCTCGTAGACGACCGCGACCGCCAGACGACCGGGCTCGATCTCGGACGCGATCCGGGAGAGATCCTCGGCATCGAGGATGCCGGACTCGACCCCGTCGAACACCGAGAGGTCCACGCCGGTGGTGGCGCGGAGCTCGTCGAACGACCGCTTCACCGGCTCCCCCGACACGTCTCGTGCGACGATCTCGATGTCGAGGATCTCGACCACGCCCTGGCCCACCCGCTCGAGGACGGCCTGCAGTCCGGGACCGAGATCGGCCCCCTCGTCGAATCCGAAGACGAGGTAGTCGACGGGGCCCGAGAACTGCTCGGTCGCCATGCTCAGGCCCGCTTCCCGGTCAGCGCGCGCACGACGTTCAGCGCGCCGAGCACGACCAGCGCGACCCCGAGGAACCACCACAGGAACACGGCTCCCCAGAACGGACTGCTCAGCAGCGTGAAGCCCGCGAAGACGGAGACGACCGCGAACACGATGGTGAGCGCTTTCGAGCCCGACTGGCCGAGGGTGAACAGCGAGGTGAATCCCTCGATGATCCACATCACGCCGACCATGATCGTCAGGAACAGCGCGAGGAACGCCGCCGACCGCTGCAGCGACCCGAACGCGTAGGCGCCCGCGACGATGTACAGCACCCCGAGCAGGACGTGGCCGACGCGGCCGCCCGCGCCCAGCTCCTTGGAGAAGATGCCCGTGCCGGCATAGACGACTCCGGCGATGACGGCGTACACGGCGATCACGCCGGCGAGCGCGACGGCCGCCTTCGTCGGCCAGACGAGCACGGCGATGCCGAAGCCGACGGCTGCGAGGCCGCCGATGAGCAGAGCGAGCCGAGCGCCCTTCGCGGGCGCTGAAGTGGTGGAGGACACGGAATGCCTTTCTGCAGGGGGCGCTCCGGTGTTCGGTGTTCACGGGAGGCCTTTCCCAGATACTATCCGGGTGCCGCCGCGCCCGGCCGGCACCCGCCGCGCCTATCCCAGCAGCGAGCGCACGAGCACGTGCCCGCGCGCGGTGGTGAGCCGGGTCCAGGTCAGGGAGCGGGAGAGGCGCACGGGATCCTCGTCGTGCAGCAGTCCCATCGCCTCGGCGGCGAACGCGGCGGCGGCGGGCAGCCCCGGCGCGATCTCGGCGCCCCAGACCGAGGCCCGCACGCGCTGCACCACGGCGTCGCCCGGATCCTCCGGCAGCAGCGACGCGACCCGCTCGATCCCCTCGGCCGCGACCGCCGTGAGCGATGACGCGTCGACGACCCCGGCGGCCTCCCAGCCGGCGACCGGCGGCAGCACGCCGGCCCAGGCCGCCATGCTCGTCACCTCGGGCACCTCCAGCGCCAACCCGACGATCCCGAGACGCGCGATGCGGTCGAGCAGTGCTCGCCCCTGCACCGTCTCGTCCACCGTCTCGGGCGGCTCCGCGGCGAGCGCGAACGCCCGCATCACCAGCACCACGGGCACCGCGTCGGTGATCCCGCGCGGTGCCTGCGTGCAGCCGTAGACCGCGAGCGCCGCTCCTCGCGTGGTGAGGCGCACCTCCTCCTGGCCCGCGCGCTGCAGACGCTCGAGGAAGATGCGCAGATCGTCCCGGGTCGCGTGATCCGCGAGCGACAAGGTGGCAGCCATCGCCCCAGCCTAGCGAACGGACGGGGAACCGATCCGGCACGCCCCCGGTCATAGACTGGGATCATCGTCCACGCAATGGAGCCGACCCAGGAGGACCCATGACCGCTTCGCCCGATCTCCTCGCCATGCTCTCGGTGCTCGACTCGGGCGCGCGCACTCGCGAGGACATCCTCACCGGCCCCGCGTTCCCCACCCCGCACGGGCGCTCGTTCGGCGGCCAGGTGCTCGGGCAGGCGATCGCCGCGGCAGGCACGACGGTGCCCGAGGATCGCATCATCCACTCGATGCACGGCTACTTCCTGCGGCCGGGCGACAGCGAGGATCGCATGACCTTCGAGGTGGATCGCCTGCACGACGGGCGCTCCTTCTCCACCCGACGGGTGCAGGCCTACCAGAGCGGGCAGGTGCTGATGTCGATGATCTCGTCGTACCAGGAGCAGGACGCCGGGCTGGAGCACCAGGAACCCGCCGATCTCGCTTCGGTGCCCGCCCCCGAGTCCCTGCCCAGCGTGTGGGAGCGGTACGGCCACCTGGCGAGCTCCGGCGGGGGCGGACGGGCGTCGTGGGTGCTGAACCGGCCGTTCGACTTCCGCTACGTCGAGTCCGACATCATCCTCGACGTCGCCGAGCGCAGCAACCGGCAGCAGGTGTGGCTGCGCAGCCGCGACACCTTCGACGCGACGCCGCTGCTGCACGCCGCAGCACTCGCCTTCGCGAGCGACTACCTGCTGCTCGAGCCGGTGCTGCGCCGGCACGGCGTGCCCTGGGCGACGCCCGGGATGCGCGGCGCGAGCCTCGACCACGCCATGTGGTTCCACCGTCCCTTCCGGGTGGACGAGTGGCTGCTCTACGAGCTCGAGTCCCCCACCGCGCAGGGCGGCCGCGGCCTGACGCACGGGCGCTTCTACGACCGGGAGGGCGCGCTCGTGGCGAGCGTGTCCCAGGAGACGACGATCCGGCTGCCCGAGAGCGAATAGCCGGGACAGGACCGCATTCGGGCGGCGAACGATCGCGCGTCGCCGGCCGTGCGAGATCGTTACGAGGTCTACCCGCGGCGTAGCTGCAGGGGCTCGTCGGTCCAGGGCTCGACCGAGGCGCGCCCCGCGCCGGTCAGCCGCGTCGGGCGCAGCGTCCGCCCGTCCACCACGACGACCGTCGTGATGGCGCGGGCGGACACCGTGCGCTCGGGCTGCGAACCGTCGACGACCTCGTAGTGGAGCTCGAGGCTCGAGCCGCCGAGCCTGCCGATCCACAGCTCGATGGTGATCGGCTGCGCTCCGTACTCCAGCACGCGCAGGAACTCGATCTGCTGATTCGCCACCAGGGTCTTCAGCGATATGGGGCCGTCGCCGCGGAAGTGGTGCTCCATGCCGGTGCGCTCGCGCGCCGAGCCGAGCTCGAAGGCGCGCACGCGCGCCTCCTCGAGATACCGTGCGTAGGCCACGTTGTTGATGTGGCCGTAAGCGTCCTGGTCACCCCAGCGCAATTCCATGTCGATGTGCACGCGTGCCATGCCGCGGACTCCTCTCTCCGGTCGGACGGGACGGCGAAGGCCCGGTTCCCCGAGAGGAGACCGGGCCTTCGATGTCAGCCGCGGGTCAGCTTGCGGTAGGTGACGCGCGACGGCTTCGCCGCGTCCGGGCCGAGGCGCTCGATCTTGTTCGCCTCGTAGGCCTCGAAGTTGCCCTCGAACCAGTACCAGTTCGCCGGGTTCTCCTCCGTGCCCTCGTAGGCGAGGATGTGCGTCGCGATGCGGTCGAGGAACCACCGGTCGTGCGTGATGACCACGGCGCAGCCGGGGAACTCGAGCAGCGCGTTCTCGAGGCTCGTCAGGGTCTCGACGTCGAGGTCGTTGGTCGGCTCGTCGAGCAGCAGCAGGTTGCCGCCCTGCTTGAGCGTGAGCGCCAGATTCAGGCGGTTGCGCTCACCGCCCGAGAGCACGCCGGCGGGCTTCTGCTGATCCGGTCCCTTGAAGCCGAAGGTCGAGACGTAGGCGCGCGACGGGATCTCCGTCTTGCCGACCTGGATGTAGTCGAGCCCGTCGGAGACGACCTCCCACACCGTCTTCTTGGGGTCGATGCCGCCGCGGGTCTGGTCGACGTAGCTGAGCTGCACGGTCTCGCCGATCTTCAGCTCGCCGCCGTCGAGCGGCTCGATGCCCACGATCGTCTTGAACAGCGTGGTCTTGCCGACGCCGTTGGGGCCGATGATGCCGACGATGCCGTTGCGGGGCAGCGAGAAGCTGAGCCCGTCGATCAGCGTGCGGCCGTCGAAGCCCTTCTGCAGATCCGTGGCCTCGAGCACCAGATTGCCCAGGCGCGGACCGGCCGGGATCTGGATCTCCTCGAAGTCGAGCTTGCGCGTGCGCTCGGCCTCGGCCGCCATCTCCTCGTAGCGGGCGAGACGCGCCTTCGACTTGGCCTGGCGGCCCTTCGCGTTGGACCGCACCCACTCGAGCTCCTCCTTGAGGCGCTTCTGCAGCTTCTGATCCTTCTTGCCCTGCACCTCGAGGCGCGCGGCCTTCTGCTCCAGGTAGGTGGAGTAGTTGCCCTCGTAGGGGTACAGGCGACCGCGGTCGACCTCGCAGATCCAGGTGGCGACGTGGTCGAGGAAGTACCGGTCGTGGGTGACGGCCATGACCGCGCCCGGGTACTTGGCGAGGTGCTGCTCGAGCCACAGCACGCTCTCGGCGTCGAGGTGGTTGGTGGGCTCGTCGAGCAGCAGCAGGTCGGGCTTCTCGAGCAGCAGCTTGCAGAGCGCGACGCGGCGCTTCTCGCCGCCGGACAGGTTCTTGACGATCGCGTCGGAGGGCGGGCAGCGCAGCGCGTCCATCGCCTGCTCCAGCTGGTTGTCGAGGTCCCAGCCGTCGACGTGGTCGATCGCCTCCTGCAGCTCGCCCATCTCGGGCAGCAGCGTGTCGTAGTCGGCGTCGGGGTCGGCCATCTCGGCGGAGATCTCGTTGAAGCGGTCGAGCTTGCCCTTGATCTCGGCCACGCCCTGCTGCACGTTCTCGAGGACCGTCTTCTCCTCGTCGAGCTCGGGCTCCTGCATGAGGATGCCGACCGAGTATCCCGGCGTGAGGATCGCCTCGCCGTTCGAGGGGGTGTCGAGGCCGGCCATGATCTTGAGGATCGTCGACTTGCCGGCGCCGTTCGGGCCGACCACGCCGATCTTCGCACCGGGCAGGAATGCCATGGTCACGTCGTCGAGGATCACCTTGTCGCCGTGCGCCTTGCGCGCGCGGACCATCTGGTAAATGTACTCAGCCATATGCACTCTCGGGCGCAGGGGCGCCCCGAACTCCTTGCTTCGAAAGGATGGAAACGGATCCCCACTACTCTACCGCCCGCCTCCGACGGCTCCGATCGCCGCTTCGTCCGAGTCCGCAGTGCCGGTTCAGACCCCGAATCCGGCTCGGGCTCCGTCCGGCGCGGCTACCAGTCGATCGGCCGCGTGGTCCCGATCAGGCAGACGTCGCCATCCGGACCGACCGCGGGCTCGTTCTGAGCCACGAAAGTCCGGTCGGCGGTCACGATCTGCCCGATGAGGCAGTCGGCGCCGATACGCACGGAGACGAAGATGTTGTCGGCCTCGAGGCCGGTCATGCTCTCGTCGAAGCTGACCTGCATCGCGGCGCGATCGAAACCCGCATCTGCGACCGCGTCGACCACGGGCACGCCCTGCACCGGGTGAGCGCTCTCGGAGAACTCCCGCAGCACCTCGGTGAAGTACGGCAGGTTCTGCTCCGCGGTGCCGTCGGGCACGAACTCGGGGGCCACCTCGGGCACGGGCGGGGTCGCCCGCTCCGGAGTCACCGGTGTCGGGCCCTCGAGCACCGCGCACCCCGCGAGGAGCGGGAGCAGGACGCCGATCGCGAGCAGCGCGGCGGATCGGCGATGGCTCGAGGGGACTGGACGCACCAGGCCAGTGTACGCAATGCGAGCTGGGGAGCCGCCCAATCAGGGGGGCTGCACGGAGGCCCTGCTGCTCCTCCGCTCACACGGCGCGGATCTCCTCTGCTCCGCCGAGCTTCTCCACAGATCCCCGGATCGACACCCGGCGCGGACCGGAATGGCTCAGGCTGTGAGAGAGCGGACGGATCGTCTCGCGCACGGCACGAGCCGTCCGCTCCCCCCCCCCCCCAGCCCACGGGATCCCGGACCGACCGGGACGCATCGAAGGAGAGCATCATGTCCATCCCCATCTGCATCGTCGGCACCATCGCCACCGACCCGAGATTCTCACGGACGAGTTCGCGAGTCGCCTTCTGCTCGTTCCGGGTCGCGAGCAACGAGCGGCGCTTCGACCGCGAACAGGCGCAGTGGGTCGACGGAGAGACGAACTGGTTCACCGTCAACGCCTTCCGCGGCCTGGCGGAGCACGCGAGCGAGTCGTTCGCGAAGGGCGACCGCGTGGTGGTGAGCGGCAGGATCAGGATGCGGCGGTGGGAATCCGGCGAGAAGTCGGGCACAGCGGTCGAGATCGAAGCCGAGGCCTTCGGGCACGATCTGCGCTGGGGCGTCTCGAGCTTCGCCAAGCGGCACGGGGCCGGGGCGGAGTCGGCGGGCGGCCTGAGCGAATCGGGCGAGCAGACCGCCTGGCGTGTCGCGTCCGAAGAGCGCGCGGGCGCGGAGCAGGAGGCGCCGAGCAGCGTCGACGCGGAAGGAGACGGCTTCGAGGCGGTCGCGGCGTAGCGGGGCTCGCGGCTCGGTACTCCTCCCGGAGGGGGCGACCCCGGCTGGGAGCCGACCGCGGGCGCGCGCCCACCGGGCGGCGCGCAGGCTGCGGGCGCGTCCTCTCCCGGCCGGGAGCCCGCTGCGGGCTCGCGCTCCTCTCGGCGGAGCGCCGGTCAGCGCAGGTACTCGGCGAACGAGGCTCGCACCTTGTTCACCTTGGGAACGGCGACCGCGAGGCAGTAGCCCTGAGTGGGGTTCTTCGCGAAGAAGTCCTGATGGTACTCCTCGGCCGGGAAGACCTCGCCCAGCGGCTCGATCACCGTCACGATCTCGCCCGCCGCCGCCCAGTAGGCCGCGGCGCGATCTCGAGCCTCCTCGAACAGCACCCGCTGCTCATCGCTCGAGAAGAACATGGCGGAGCGGTACTGGGTGCCGACGTCGTTGCCCTGGCGGTTCAGCTGCGTCGGATCGTGCATCGTGAAGAAGGCGTCGAGGATCACGCTGGCGGGGATCACGCTCTCGTCGAAGGTGACTGCGACGGCCTCCGCGTGCCCCGTCCGGCCCGTGCAGACCTGCTCGTAGCTCGGCTGCGGCGTCTCGCCGCCGGTGTAGCAGGAGAGCACCTCGGTGACGCCCCTGAGCTGCCGGTAGGCGGCGTCGAGGCACCAGAAGCAGCCGCCCGCGAGCACGAAGGTCGTCGTGGTCATGAGTCGCTCCTCCACCAGTCGTCGAACGGGGTCACCGGGAGCCTGCGCTTGTGCTCGGTGGCGCGGTAGCGGCGCTCGAGGTGCTCCGCGTCCTCCGCTTCGAGCGACTCGCCCCGCAGGTAGGCGTCGATCTTCGGGTAGCCGATGCCGAGGTTGGCCTCGTCGGACTGTCCGGGGTCCTCGTCCAGGAGATCCGCCGTCGGCGCCTTCTCCCAGAGCCGGTTCGGAGCGTCGAGATGTCGCAGCATCTCGGCGCCCTGCCCCTTCGTCAGGCCGGAGAGCGGCAGGACGTCGGCGCCGCCGTCTCCGAACTTCGTGAAGAACCCGGTGATCGCCTCCGCGCCGTGATCGGTGCCCACGACGAGCAGATCGCGGTCGCCTCCGATCGCGTACTGGGCGACCATGCGCATCCGCGCCTTGGCATTGCCCTTCGTGAGGTCCGAGACCGGCTCCCCGGTGGCGGCGGCGACCGCCGCGACGATTCCGTCGACGCCCGCTGCGATGTTCACCGCGACCGCGCGATCGGGCCGGATGAACGAGAGCGCGAGCTGCGCGTCGTCCTCGTCGTGCTGCACGCCGTAGGGCAGCCGCACCGCGATGAACTCGGCCTGCCTGCCCAGCTCGCGCATCCGCTCGACCGCGAGCTGGCTCAGCCGACCCGCGAGCGAGGAGTCCTGTCCGCCCGAGATGCCGAGCACGAATCCCTTGCAGGCCGGGATCGAGCGCGCATAGTCGACGAGGAACGCGACTCGCCGCTCGACCTCCGCGGCAGGATCGATCTCCGGCACGGAGCCGAGCGCCCCGATGATCTGCTGCTGCATCTCGCTCATGCCCTCCACACTACTCCGAGGCCGTTTCACCCGCGTTACACCGGTCGCCGCACCGCTCAGGCCAGGATGTCCTCCACCGGCAGCAGGCACTTCGGCCCGAGCATCCCCTTCAGCTCGCCGAACAGATCCGAGGTGATCCGCACCTGCTCGCGCAGTTCGAAGACCCGCACCGCATTCGGCGTGATGAGGCTGAGGCGCACCTCGCTCTCACCCGGGTGCCGCTGCAGCGTCGACTTCAGCTCCTCCATCAGCGGCTCGGTCGCCCGGGATTCCGTGAGTGTGAGCTCGAGCGTCGAGGCGTCGTCCTGCACCGCCGCGTCGATGGGCTTGACCCCGTAGGCGTGCATCGACATGCCGTCGTCTCGGGAGTTCAGCTTGCCGCGCAGCGCGACGATGCTGTCGGGCTGCAGCAGGCTGCCGAACTCCTGGTACGACTTGCCCATGAAGAGCGCCTGGATCTCGCCCGTGAAGTCCTCCAGCGTCACCATCCCGTAGAGATTGCCCGACTTCGCCGTGCGGTGCTGCACGCTCGTGAGCAGGCCGGCCACCGTCACGATCTCGCCGTCGAAACCGGCGCCCGTCTCCGGGTTGGTCGCCTGCGCGACGGTGATGTTCGCCTCCTTGGCGAGTGCCGCGTCCAGCCCGCGCAGCGGATGGTCCGACACGTAGAGGCCGAGCATCTCGCGCTCGAAGGAGAGCTTGTCCTTCTTCGTCCACTCCGGACGATCCGGGATCTGCGAGACGGCCTCCGCGGAGTCCCCCGACGCCTCGGCCGCCTCTGCGAACAGGCTGTCGAAGTCGAAGCCGACGTTGCCGTTCTCGGCGTCGCGCTTCTCCTTGACCGCGCTCTCGATCGCCTGCTCGTGGATCTCGACGAGCGCCCGGCGCGTGCCGCCGAGCCCGTCGAAGGCGCCGGCCTTGATGAGCGATTCGACGGTGCGCTTGTTGAGCGCGACGAGCGGCACCTTCTTCAGGAAGTCGTGGAAGGTCTCGAAGGAGCCTTTCTGCTCGCGGGCCTCGCGGATGGCCTCGACCACGTTGGTGCCGACGTTGCGGATGGCCCCGAGCCCGAATCGGATGTCGTCGCCGACCGCCGAGAAGTTGGCGAAGGAGTCGTTGACCGCGGGCGGCAGCACCTTGATGCCCATGCGGCGGCACTCGTTGAGGTAGATGGCCAGCTTGTCCTTCGAGTCGCCGACGCTGGTGAGCAGCGCGGCCATGTACTCGGCCGGATAGTGCGCCTTGAGGTACGCGGTCCAGTAGCTGACCACGCCGTATGCCGCCGAGTGCGCCTTGTTGAACGCGTAGTCCGAGAACGGCAGCAGGATGTCCCACAGCGCCTTGATCGCCGCTTCCGAGAAGCCGCGATCCTTCATGCCTCCGGAGAAGCCCTCGTACTGCTTGTCCAGCTCGGACTTCTTCTTCTTGCCCATGGCGCGGCGCAGGATATCCGCCTGGCCGAGCGTGAAGCCGGCCACGCGCTGCGCGATCGACATCACCTGCTCCTGGTAGATGATGAGGCCGTAGGTGGTGTCGAGGATGTCCTTCAGGGGTTCCTCGAGCTCGGGATGGATCGGGGTGATCTCCTGCAGCCCGTTCTTGCGCAGCGCGTAGTTCGTGTGCGAGTCGGCGCCCATGGGGCCGGGGCGGTAGAGCGCGAGCACCGCCGAGATGTCCTCGAAGTTGTCGGGCTTCATGAGGCGCAGCAGGCCGCGCATGGGGCCGCCGTCGAGCTGGAAGACGCCCAGCGTGTCGCCCCGCGCGAGCAGCTCGTACGACGGCGCGTCATCGAGCTCGAGGCGTTCGAGGTCGAGGTCCTCGTCCCGGTTGAGCCGGATGTTCTCGAGCGCGTCGGAGATGATCGTGAGGTTGCGCAGCCCCAGGAAGTCCATCTTGATGAGGCCGAGGCCCTCGCAGGTCGGGTAGTCGAACTGCGTGACGATCTGGCCGTCCTGCTCGCGCTTCTGCAGCGGGATGATGTCGATGAGCGGGTCGCTCGACATGATGACGCCCGCGGCGTGCACGCCCCACTGCCGCTTCAGCCCCTCGAGCCCCAGCGCGGTGTCGTACACCTTCTTGGCGTCGGGATCCTCCTGCAGCACGGTGCGGAACTCGGCCGCCTCCTTGTAGCGGGGGTGATCCGGATCGGTGATGCCCGAGAGGGGGATGTCCTTCGCCATCACGGCGGGGGGCATCGCCTTCGTGAGCTTCTCGCCCATGCCGAAGGGGAAGCCGAGCACCCGCGAGGCGTCCTTCAGCGCCTGCTTCGACTTGATGGTGCCGTAGGTGACGATCTGGGCCACGCGCTCGTCGCCGTACTTCTCGGTCACGTACTTGATGACCTCGCCGCGACGGCGATCATCGAAGTCGACGTCGAAGTCGGGCATGGAGACGCGGTCGGGGTTGAGGAAGCGCTCGAAGATGAGCCCGTGCTGCAGCGGGTCGAGGTCGGTGATCCTCATCGCGTAGGCCACCATCGAGCCCGCGCCCGAACCGCGGCCGGGCCCCACGCGGATGCCGTTGTCCTTCGACCAGTTGATGAAGTCGGCCACGACGAGGAAGTAGCCGGGGAACCCCATCTGGGTGATGACGCCGATCTCGTACTCGGCCTGCTTGCGCACCTCGTCGGAGATGCCGCCCGGGTAGCGGTAGTGGAGACCCTTCTCGACCTCCTTGATGAACCAGCTGTCCTCGGTCTCGCCGGCGGGCACCGGGTAGCGGGGCATGTAGTTGGCCGAGGTGTTGAACTCGACGCTGCAGCGCTCCGCGATCTCGAGCGTGCTGTCGCACGCCTCCGGGTAGTCGCGGAAGATGTGCCGCATCTCGGCCGCGGTCTTCAGGTAGTAGCCGGATCCGTCGAACTTGAACCGGTTCGGGTCGTCGAGGCGGGATCCCGACTGCACGCACAGCAGCGCCGAGTGCGCCTCGGCGTCGGCCTCGTGCACGTAGTGGAGGTCGTTGGTCGCGACGAGCTTGATCCCCAGGTCCTTCGCGATCTTGATGAGGTCGCTCTGCACCCGGCGCTCGATCTCGAGCCCGTGGTCCATGAGCTCGCAGTAGAAGTTCTCCTTGCCGAAGATGTCCTGGAACTCCGCGGCGGCCTGCCTGGCCTCGGCGTACTGGCCGAGGCGCAACCGGGTCTGGATCTCGCCCGAGGGGCAGCCCGTCGTGGTGATGAGTCCCTTGCCGTAGGTCTGCAGCAGTTCGCGGTCCATGCGCGGCTTGAAGTAGTAGCCCTGCATCGACGCGTAGCTCGAGAGGCGGAACAGGTTGTGCATGCCCTGCGTGGTCTCGGAGAGCATCGTCATGTGCGTGTAGGCGCCGGCGCCCGAGACGTCGTCGCCGCCGCCGTCGCCCCAGCGCACGCGCGTCTTGTCGGTGCGGTGGGTGCCCGGGGTGAGGTAGGCCTCGATGCCGATGATCGGGTTGAGGCCGCGATCCTTCGCCTGCTTCCAGAAGTCGAACGCGCCGAAGGTGTTGCCGTGGTCGGTGACCGCGATCGCGGGCATCCCCTGCGCCACCGCCGCGTCCATGAGCGGACCGACGCGCGCCGCACCATCGAGCATCGAGTACTCGCTGTGCACGTGCAGGTGGACGAAGCCGTCTTTCTCAGACACCGATGGACCCCTCTCGCCGACCCCTCAAGGGTATCGTCAGCCTCCGACAAAACGCATGTGCGGACGCGGCCGGGCCCGCGACCCGGACCCCGACGCGCTACTCCCCCGCCAGCACGTCGAGCGCGTGCTGCAGATCCTCAGGGTAGACGCTCTCGAACTCCACCGGCTCGCCGCTGCCCGGGTGCCGGAAGCCCAGCCGCATCGCGTGCAGCCACTGCCGGGTGAGTCCGAGGCGCGCCGAGAGCGTGGGATCCGCCCCGTACATGGCGTCACCGACGCAGGGGTGCCGCTGCGCCGCCATGTGCACGCGGATCTGGTGGGTGCGGCCGGTCTCGAGCTCGATCTCGAGCAGGGTCGCGTAGGGGAACGCCTCGAGCGTCTCGTAGTGCGTCACGGAGGGTTTGCCGTCGCGCGTCACCGCGAACTTCCACTCGTGCGCGGGATGCCGGCCGATCGGCCCCTCGATCGTGCCCGAGAACGGATCCGGATGCCCCTGCACGACCGCGTGGTAGATCTTGTCGACCTCGCGCTCCTTGAAGGCGCGCTTCAACTCGCTGTAGGCCCGCTCGCTCTTGGCGACCACCATGAGCCCGCTCGTGCCGGCGTCGAGCCGGTGCACGATGCCCTGCCGCTCGGGCGGCCCCGAGGTCGCGATGCGGTACCCGGCGCCGGCGAGCGCGCCGAGCACGGTCGGCCCCTCCCATCCGAGCGAGGGGTGCGCGGCGACGCCGGCCGGCTTGTCGATCACCACGATGTCGTCGTCGTCGTGCACGACCCCCAGCTCGGGCAGGTGCACGGGGACCACCTCGGGGCCGCGCTTCTCCTGCCACTCGACCTCGAGCCAGCCGCCCGCCGCGAGCCGGTCGGATTTGCCGAGCGCCCGCCCGTCGAGGCTCACGCCGCCCGCCTGGGCGATCTCGGCCGCGAAGCTGCGCGAGAATCCCAGCAGCTTCGCGAGCGCGGCGTCGACCCGCTCCCCCGCCAGCCCGTCGGGCACCGGGAGGCTACGCCGCTCCATCGCCGCGCCTCTCTCCCTCGTCGGCCGCGGGATCCTCCTCGGCCGCGGGGTCCCGATCCGCGGGATCCTCCTCGACCGCGGCGGCCGCGGAATCCTCGTCGACCGCCGAGTCCTCCTCACCGGCGGCTCCGCGGCGCGCGCGCGGCGAACCGTCGATGGGCAGGCCGATCAGGCTGATCACCACGAACAGCACCATGCCGATCACGATGCCCATGTCGGCGATGTTGTAGATGGCGGGATTGAACCCCAGCCACATCCACGGCGTGAGGATGAAGTCGATCACGTGCCCCTCGGGGAACCCGGGCTCGCGGGTGAGGCGATCCGTGAGGTTGCCGAGCACGCCGCCGAGCAGCAGTCCGAGGAAGAGCGCCCAGGAGATCGAGCGCAGGCGCCGGATCTGCCACAGGATCACGACCACCACGACGGCCGCGAGGATCGTGAAGATCCAGGTCGCGCCGCTGGCCATGGAGAACGCGGCGCCGGGGTTGCGCACGAAGTGCCACTGCAGGAACTCGCCGAGCACGGGCACGGTGCGCCCCTCGGGCAGGGTGGCGACCACCCAGTTCTTCACCAGCTGATCGGCTGCGAACACCGCAATCGCGACGCCGAGCAGGAGCAGAGGCACCAGCCGGCGTCGCGATGAGGGTGCGGTGGCGGCGGGGGCCACCACGTCGGAAGCGTCGTTCACGCTCCCGGCTACTGCAGACCGTCGGGCGCGCCCGCGGGCTCGGGCGAGCCGTCCAGGCCGCGCAGCTGGGACTGGATGTACGAGCGGAGCGTGGAGCGGTACTCGCTCTCGAACTGGCGCAGGTCCTTGATCTTGAACTGGAGGTCGCTGCGCTCCTCGCCGAGCACGCGGAGCTCCTCGGCGCGCTGCTTCTGCGCCTCTTCCACGAGCTGCTTGGCGGTGCGCTCGGCGTCCTCGATCATCTGATCGCGCTTGGCCTCGGCCTCGGCGATGAGCTTGTCGCGGGTGGTCTCGCCCTCGTGCACGTGCTTGTCGTGCAGCTCGAGGGCGAGCTGCAGCATCGCGCTCGACTTGACGGCGTCCGCCTGCGGAGTGGTGGTCTCGACGGGAGCGGCGGGGGCCGCCGCGGGCACCGGTGCCGGAGCGGGGGCCGGCGCATCGACGACGATGGTCTGCTCCGAGGCAGCGGTCTCCTGCTGTCCGCCCTGCGCGCCCTTCGACGCCTCGCAGGCCTCCAGCTTGGCGGTGAGATCCGCGATCTGCGCGCGCAGCTCTTCCTTCTCCTGCTCTTGCTGGCGCAGCTCCTCGACGATCGTGTCGAGGAAATCGTCGACCTGGTCGAGATCGTAGCCGTCGCGGAACTTGGTGATCGTGAACTTCTGATTCACGACATCTTCGGGAGTCAGGGCCATCGTTACGTCTCTTTCGCTTCGGGACCACTGACGTGGTCGTGGGTCAACGCTAGCAAACAAAGTCGGGTTCGCGCAGGTGGAGGACCGCCTGTCACCACCATCCGGGGATGATGGCCAGCAGGATCCAGCACGAGATGAGCGTGAGCATCCAGCCGAGGTCGAGCATGACCTGGCCGAGCCTGATCGGCGGGAGCACCTTGCGGAACATCTTGATGGGGGGATCCGTCACGGAGTAGACGAACTCGACGAGCACGGCGACGAGCCCGCGGGGCCGGAATCGCCGGTTCAGCACCAGGATCCAGTCGATCACGAGGCGCACCCACAGGAGCAGGATGTAGATCCGCAGCACCACCCGCACCAGGCTGGTGAATACGAGGAGGATCTCCACCGTCTACGCCGAGGGCGCCACGAAGAACGAGCCGCTGTCGTTCTGACGCGAATCTTCGCTGCCGACCTCGATGTGCTCCGGGGACAGCAGGAACACCTTGCTCGTCACGCGCTCGATCCGGCCGTGCAGGCCCATCGTGAGCCCGCTCGCGAAGTCGATGAGGCGCTTCGCATCCCCCTCGTCCATGCGGGAGAGGTTGATGATGACCGGAACGCCCTCGCGGAAGCTCTCCGCGATGACCTTCGCGTCCTTGTACTCGGTCGGGTGGACCGTGAGGATCTCGTTCATGGGCTGCTGCGCCGGCGGCTTCGTCGGCGTGACGCGACGCAGGGGCGTCACCGACGCGCGCTGCGGGGCCGCGGGGCGAGCCGGCTCGGTCTTCGCCGAGGCGGCGGCGGGTGTCGCGCGCGCGGCGGCGGGCGCCTTCTGCTGCTGCGCCGCCGTGTTCTGCTCCTCGAGTTCCTCTTCAGCGAGACCCAGGAACACCATGGTCTTCTTCAGCGGGTTGCTCATCTTCTCTCCCAACGGTGCGGTGCTTCGAGACTATCTGGGCTCCGGGCGATTCCCCGTGATTGCGCTGCCGATTCGCAGGTGTGTCGCACCGTGCGCGATCGCCTCGCGGTAGTCGTGAGTCATGCCGGCCGAGATGGCCGACGCGGCCGGATCGAGCGCGCGCACGCGCTCCGAGTACCCGGCGAGCCGCTCGAAGGCCCGCGCCGGCTCCTCTTCGAGCGGCGCGACCGACATCACGCCGCGCAGGCGCAGCGAGGGCGCCTCGAGCACTCGTTCGGCGAGCGCCTCGATGCCGTCGGGAGCGACGCCGCCGCGGGCGGGATCGTCGGTGAGGTTGATCTGCACGAAGGCGTCGATCTCGCGATCGACGTCGGCGAGGACGTCGACGAGGCGCTCGCGATCGATCGAGTGGATGGCGTGCGCGTAGCGCGCCGCCTGCCTGGCCTTCTTGGTCTGCAGCTGACCGATGAAGTGCCAGCGGAGGTCGAGCGCCGCGAGCTCCTCGGCCTTCGCCTGCGCCTCCTGGTGCCGGTTCTCCCCGACGTCGCGCACGCCGAGCTCCGCGAGAGCGGCGACGAGCGCTGCCGGGTGGAACTTGGTGACGACGATCAGGGTTGCGTCGTCGGGATCCCGGGAGGCCGACCGGCAGGCGTCCGCGATCCCCGACCGCACCTCCGCCAGCCGCTCGCCGAGCCCGGGGAATGCAGCGGAGTCGAGGGGTCCCACGGCGCCTACTTCAAGAACTCGGGGATGTCGAGGTCGTCGTCGTCATCGCCGTCGAAGGCCGGGTCGGAGAGCTGCGCCTCGACCGGCGGGTTCAGCACCTCGCCGAACTGCCCCGTGGCCGGGTTCTTGACGTCGGCGTCGCGTTCGAGCGAAGCGTTGAAACCGGGGAAGCCGAGACCGGTGGCCTCGCCCGTCGAGGCGGCGCGACCGGCGGGTACCGCGGCCACCTCCTCCAGGCTCTCGACGTGGCTGCCGCGGCGACCGCGCTCGGGGGCGGTGACCTGCGGCGAGGGCTCGGTGTCGAAGCCCGCGGCGATCACGGTCACGCGCACCTCGTCGCCGAGCGTGTCGTCGATGACGGTGCCGAAGATGATGTTGGCCTCGGGGTGCACCACGTCCTGGACGAGGGTCGACGCCTCGTAGATCTCGCTGAGGGCGAGGTTGGACGAGCCCTGGATGGAGAGCAGCACGCCGTGGGCGCCCTCGACGGAGGCCTCGAGCAGCGGCGAGGCCACGGCCAGCTCGGCCGCCTTGATGGCGCGATCGGCTCCGCGGGCGGATCCGATGCCCATGAGCGCGGCGCCGGCGCCCTGCATCACCGATTTCACGTCGGCGAAGTCGAGGTTGATGAGACCGGGGGTGGTGATGAGGTCGGTGATCCCGGAGACGCCGGCGAGCAGCACCTGGTCGGCGGCGGCGAAGGCCTCGATCATGCTGATCCCCGGCTCGCTGATGTCGAGCAGACGGTCGTTGGGCACGACGATCAGGGTGTCGACGGCCTCGCGCAGCGTGTGCACGCCGACATCGGCCTGCGCGGCGCGGCGCTTGCCCTCGAAGCTGAAGGGCCGGGTCACGACGCCGATGGTGAGCGCGCCGATGGACTTGGCGATCCGTGCGACGACCGGCGCCGCACCGGTGCCGGTGCCGCCTCCCTCGCCCGCGGTGACGAACACCATGTCGGCCCCGGCGAGGGCCTCCTCGATCTCCTCGGCGTGGTCCTCGGCGGCCCGGCGGCCCACCTCGGGGTCCGCGCCGGCGCCGAGTCCGCGGGTGAGCTCACGACCGATGTCGAGCTTCACGTCGGCGTCGCTCAGCAGCAGCGCCTGGGCGTCGGTGTTGACCGCGATGAACTCGACGCCGCGCAGGCCGAGCTCGATCATGCGGTTGACGGCGTTGACCCCGCCGCCGCCCACGCCGACGACCTTGATCACCGCGAGGTAGTTCTGGTTCCCTGACACCTGGATCCTCCGCCCCTAACCTTCAACCTCTAGCTGAAGTTAAAAGTTAGTATTGCCGTATACATTTCCTGCGCACCACGCTAAGGGTCCGCACCCGGCTCGCGCCGCAGACACGCCGCGATTCGTCGGCAGAACGCGGATGCGTGCGGACGCCGGCGCTCCGGCGGTCCGCGCGGGCATCCGCGCCGAGGGGACGGCCGCCGTCAGCGGAAGACCGGCGCGTCGGGCGAGGAGACGTCGATGAGGTCCAGGGGGCGATCGCCCAGCGCGGTCAGCATGGTCTGCAGCACCGCGGCCTTGGACGGGATGCGCTCCGCGTCGCCCCAGAGCACCCGTACCCCGCTCGCCAGGGTGAACGTGACGTCCTGCGCGCTCGAGGCCGCCACCCCGACGATCTGCTCCCGCAGCTCGGCCGGCATGTCGCGCAGCGTGCGGGCCGCCGACTGGAACGCGGCGGAGGACAGGTCGGCGACCGATCCGCTCGCGGCCGGGACCCCCGCGGGCGGGGCCTCTCCACTGCCCAGCAGCACCCCCGCCGCGTCGTAGAAGGCGTACCCCTCGTCCCCCTCCTGCACCGAGACGACCGGGATCCGCTCCTCGATGCGGACGACGAGCGTGTGGGGCGGCACACGCTCCACCGCGTAGCGCTGGATCAGCGGGAACGGCTCGAGCGCGCGGTGCACGTCGGCATCGTCGACCAGCGCCAGCGGCCTGCCGTCGAACCTCGCGAGCGCCTGCTCCACGTCGCCCTGGTTGACGGTGCTCGCACCCACGACCTGCACCTCGCGCACCGCCATCAGCGGGGTGAACGCCCCCACCAGCACGAAGAGCGCCAGCCCGGCCACGGCGGCGCCCGCGATCAGGGCGTTCCGACGGCGACGGCGCGCATCGGCGGCGAAGCGGCGGCGTTCGCTGCGGATCCGCGCGCGCCTCAGCCGGCCCGCCTCGCGCACGCGCCGCTCGGCGGCCCGCACCGGGTCGGCGTCGCGTCCCGCCCGCAGTCTCGCCAGCAGCGATCCCCGGGACTCGGGATCGGACTCGGCGACCGCTGAGGAGCGCGCCTCGCGCACCTCGCTGAGGTCCACGGTCGGGGCCGCGTCGGCCGAGCGGTCCGCGGCCCGCGCGTCGGCACCCGGCTCCCCGGCGGACCCGGGACTCGAGACGGGCCCGGAGCCCGCGACGGGTGCGGGCCCCGACTCGGACGCGGGTTCCGGCTCCGGCCCGGAATCCCGATCCGGCACGGGATCCGCATCCGCGCCGGGACCCGCGGGAGCGCCGAGGCGGGCGCGCAGCGCGTCTGCGAAGGTCCGTCTCCCCCGGTCGGCACCGGCCTCCGGGCGGGCCGGGGCTCCCGGCTCCGGCTCGGCGAGCGGCTCCTCGGCGGGCGCGCCGAACGCCGGACGCTCCGGCTCGGGCGTCCGGTCGAAACCGCTCGGTCGCTTCATGTCGCGGAGCTCAGCCGGCCTCGGGCTCGAAGCGCTCGCGCAGAGCCTCGACGACCTGCGGGATGATCCGGTAGACCGTGCCGCAGCTCATCGTGACCATCACGTCGCCGGGGCGAGCGATCCTCGCCAGGTAATCGGCCGCGTCCTGCCACTCGGGCACGTAGGCGACGCGGTCCTGATCCGCGAAGTCGTCGGCGACGAGCGCGCCCGTGACGCCCTCGACCGGATCCTCGCGCGCGCCGTCGACCGCCAGCACCACCGTGTGATCGGCCCCCGCCTCGAGCACCTCGGCGAACTCGCGGTGGAAGAGGCGCGTACGGCTGTAGAGGTGCGGCTGATGGATCGCGATGAGCCGGCCGTCGCCCACCACGGCGCGCGCCGAGTCGAGCAGCGCCGCGACCTCGGTGTGGTGGTGCGCGTAGTCGTCGTAGACGCGCACTCCGCCCACCTCTGCGTGGAACTCGAAGCGGCGCTTGGTGCCCGCGAACTCCGCGACGGCGGCGAGCGCGGGACCCGCCGCGAAGCCGAGTCCCGTGAGCACCGCGAGCGCGCCGACCGCGTTCACCGCGTTGTGGCGGCCGTAGACCGCGAGCTGGACCTCGTGCCGTTCGGGGGCGCCGTCCCGGCCGGTGAGCTCCACCGCGAAGCGCACCGGCCCCGAGTCGTCGATGGACACGATGCGCACATCGGCGTCGGCGGACTCGCCGAAGGTGCGGATCGGCGCGGATCCCCCGGACGCCCGGAGCGCGTCGAGCACCTCGAGCGCGCCGGGGTCGTCGGCGGAGATCACGATCTGCTCGCGGGCCCCGCGCGCGAAGTCGACGAAGGCCTGCATGAACGCCTCGCGCGAGCCGTAGAAGTCGAGGTGCTCGGGGTCGACGTTGGTGATGAGCGCGACCGCCGTGTCGTAGAGCAGGAAGGACTTGTCGCTCTCGTCGGCCTCGATCACGAAGAGGTCGTCGTCGCCCGGGCCCGAGCTCACGCCGAGCGACTCGATGATGCCGCCGTTCACGAACGAGGGATCGGCGCCGAGCCCGAGCAGCCCGGTGACGATCATGCCGGTCGACGTCGTCTTGCCGTGAGCCCCGGCCACCGAGACGACGCGCCTGCCGCGCGCGAGCCAGGCGAGCCCCTGCGAGCGGTGCAGCACCGGCAGCCCCTTCGCCAGTGCCGCCTGGTACTCGGGGTTGTCCTGCCACAGGGCGCCGGTCACCACGAGCGTGTCGGCCTCCCCCACGTTCGCCGCGTCGTGACCGATGGCGACCGGGATCCCGATCTCCTCGAGCGCCGCCGTCGAGTAGTTCGCGCTGCGATCGGATCCGGTGACCGGCACACCCGCCTGGTGCATCATGCGCGCGATCCCGCTCATACCCGATCCGCCGATACCCACGAAGTGCACCCGTCCCAGGTCGTCGGGGATCTCCATCTCGAGATCGGGGTAGATCATGTGTCCTCCTCGCGAATCAACACTCCAGGGTACCGCTCCCGCCCCGGGCGTCCACCGGGAGCCCCGCCTCAGCCCGCGAGCGCCTCGCGCACCAGCGCGAGCAGCCGCTCGGTGCCGTCGAGGGATCCGGCCGCCCGGGCGCGCTCGGCCATGCCGGCGAGCCGCTCGTCGTCGTTCACGAGCGGGATCAGGGTGTCGCGCACCCACTCCGGGGTGAGCTCCGCGTCCTCCACGAGCAGCGCGCCGCCCGCCGAGACGACCCCGGCGGCGTTGAAGCGCTGCTCGCCGTTGCCGTGGCTGTAGGGTGCGAACACGGCGGGGATCCCGAGCCCCGCGAGCTCGCTCACGGTCGTCGATCCCGCCCGCGACACCGCGAGGTCGCAGGCCGCGAGGGCGAGATCCATGCGGTCGCAGTACGGGATCACCTCGTACCCGGGCACATCCGGGTCCTCGAGCTCGGTGAGCCCGCCCCAGATGTGCAGCACCTGGATCCCGGCCGCAGTGATCGCCTCCGCCGCACCGGAGAGCCCCCGGTTGATCGCGCGGGCGCCGAGCGAACCGCCGGTGACGAGCAGCGTGCGGCGCTCCGGGTCGAGCCCGAAGTGCTCGCGCGCCGTCGCGCGCAGCGCCGCGCGGTCGAGACCCGTGATCTCGGGCCGCAGGGGCATGCCGGTGAGCCGGGCGTTCCGGATCGGCGTGCCGGCGAAGGTCACGCCGACGTAGGGGGTGCTGCGCGCGCCCAGCCGGTTCGCCATGCCCGGCTTCGCGTTGGCCTCGTGGATCACGACCGGCACGCCCTCCCGGGCGCCCGCGCGGTAGGCCGGCGCGGAGGCGTAGCCGCCGAAGCCGACCACCGCGTCGACGCCGCGCTCGCGGATGAGCCCGCGGACCTGCCGCACGGCGCGCGCGAAGCGGGAGGGGAACCGGAGGGCTGCGAGGTTCGGCCGACGCGGGAAGGGCAGCCGCTCGATGTGCACGAGCTCGTAGCCCCGCTCGGGCACCAGGCGGGCCTCGAGCCCCTCGCGGGTGCCGAGCACGACGATCCGCGCGTCCGGCTCCTCGGCCCGGATCAGGTCCGCGAGCGCGAGCAGCGGATTCACGTGGCCGGCGGTCCCGCCGCCGGCGAGCAGATAACTGGTCATCGATGAGTCCTTCCGGGCCCGCGCGCCGTGCGCGGCGCCGCCGCGAGCTCCTCCTGGTAACGGGCGCCGTCCCGCGCGATCGAGATCACCACGCCGATGGCGGCGAGACACGCGATGAGCGCCGTGCCGCCGGAGCTCACCAGCGGGAGCGGCACGCCGAGCACCGGGAACACGCCGATCACGACGCCGATGTTCACGAAGGCCTGCCCGACGATCCACACCAGGATGCCGCCGACGACGGCGCGCCCGAAGCGGTCGCGGGCCCGCGAGATGATGCGCAGCATGATGCAGGTGAGCGCGACGAACAGCGCGATCACGAGCAGCGCGCCGATCATGCCCAGCTCCTCGCCGATGATGGCGAAGATGTAGTCGTTGTCGGCGGCGGGCAGCCACGACCACTTGGCCTTCGAGTTGCCGAGCCCCACGCCGAGGATGCCCCCGTTCGCGAGCGCCCACCGGCCGTGCGTGGCCTGCCAGTCGATGCCGCTGTAGTCGTCCGTGCCGCCGGAGTGGCTGAGCAGGCGCCGCATGCGGTTCTCACTCGTCACGACGAAGAGCACGACCGCGAGCACACCGGCGAACACCGTGACCCCCAGGGTCTTCCAGCTGATGCCGCCGAAGTACATCGCCCCGAGCATCATCACCGCCATGATGAGCACGGTGCCGAGATCGTGACCCAGCAGCACCGACCCCAGCGCGATGAGCGCGCCGGGGATCACCACGGGGATGAGCTCGTGGCGCATCTGACCGAGCAGCGGCTCCTTCCGCAGCAGCACGGCCCCCACCCACACGACGAAGGCGAGCTTGAGCGCCTCCGAGGGCTGGGCGCTGAAGCCGCCGATCTGGATCCAGTTGCGGTTGCCGTAGACCTCGATGCCGAGGGGTGTGAACACCAGCATCTGCAGGGCGAGGCCGAGCGCGAGCAGCCCCCAGGCCCATCGCTTCCAGAAGTCGACCGGCATCGCCGCGGCGAGGAGCATGAGCGGAAGCCCGACGAGCGCGAACGTGGCCTGGCGCCAGAAGCCGCCGAAGAAGCCCTGGTCGGCCAGGTACGAGGTGATCGACGACGACGAGAGCACCATGATCAGGCCGAAGCCGACGAGCAGCAGCGTGATGGCGTAGAGCGCCACCACCGTGCGATCCGTGCCGGTGCGCAGCACTGAGCCGAGGCTGATCCGGGCCTGGCCAGGAGCTCGCCCCGTCGCTTCGGCGGATCCCTCAGCCACGCCGATCACTCCCGCTCGCGCGCAGCGCGATGATAGTCCAGGATCGCCTGCGCGATCTCGGCCGGCTCGGCGCCGCGGGCCCGCGCGAGGGCGCTGGCGGCGAGCAGGTCCTGCACGAGCTGCGGGGTGGCGAGCCGGAGCTCGGCGAGCTCGTCGAGGGTCACCAGCTCGTACGCCTCGCTCCGCCGCTCCGCGTGGAAGCCGCGGTCGACGAGGATCTCCTCGACCACGCCGAAGCCGCTCGGCGGCGGCGAGTCGAGGCCGAAGCTGATGGCGCGCGCGCCCTCGACCACGTCGGCCTCCTCGACCATGCGCTCGGTCTCGGGGTCGGCCCGGTTGTAGACGCAGGCCACCTGCGTGTGCTCGTACACGCGCGCCATCGCCGCCCACCCGGCGCCCGCGCCGTCGGGATCCCCGCTGTCGTCGCGCTCCTCGTCGAAGTTGAGGCAGACGCTCGCGTACGGAGAGATCTCGCCGAGCCGCGCGAGCTGCGGCGCGGAGAGCTCCAGCACGATCGCGTCGTATCCCTGCGGATCGCGCAGCGCGTCGAGGACGGGCGTCTCGGCGTCGCCGGCGGGGGCGACGCGCAGGCCGGAGGCCGCGAGCATGTGCGCGGTGAGCCGCGCCGTCGTCGTCTTGCCGCGGGTGCCCGCGATGCAGATCCAGTCGGCGATCCGATCCGTCTTGTCGCGCAGACGCCAGCCGAGCTCGATGTCGCCCCAGACGGGGATGCCCCGCGCGGCGGCCCACGCGATGAGCGGGTGGTCGACGTCGAACCGGGGGGACGCCACGACGAGATCGGGGCCGAAGGCCGCGAGGTCGCCGAGCTGCTCCGGGTGGCTCTCGGCGCGGAACCGCTCGCCGCCGATGACGTCGAGCAGCCGCTCCCGATCGGGGTCCGGATCCGCGTGGATCACGCGCACCCGGGCGCCCAGCTCGACGAGCGTGTCGGCGACCGAGAAGCCGATCGCCCCGAGCCCGAGCACCGCGACGCGCAGGCCCGACCAGTCGTCGTGCCAGCTCGCGAGGCCGGCCACGCGGGCGCGCCCTCCGGCGCCGGTCTCGTTCGTCTCCATGCCGCTCCCGCTCACTGCTGCAGCAGCCATTCGCCGTAGAAGGCCCCGACGCCCGTCACCGCGAACAGGCCGGCGATGATCCAGAACCGCACCACCACGGTCACCTCCGCCCAGCCCTTGAGCTCGAAGTGGTGGTGGATCGGGCTCATCAGGAAGATGCGCTTGCCCTTCGTCACCTTGAAGTACAGGCGCTGCAGGATCACGGAGCCGGTCTCGATGATGAAGAGCCCGCCGATGAGCACGAGCAGCAGCTCGGTGCGGGTGAGGATCGCGAGCGCGGCGATCGCGCCGCCGATCGCCATCGAGCCGGTGTCGCCCATGAAGACCTTCGCCGGGTTGGTGTTCCACCAGAGGAAGCCCACGAGCCCCCCGAGGAACGCCGTCGAGATGACCGCGAGGTCCATCGGGTCGCGCACGTCGTAGCATCCGGGCTCCACCTGGAGCACGCAGTTCTGCGCGCCCTGCCAGAAGCCGATGATGAGGTACGCGCCGAACGCGAAGATCGCCGCGCCGGCGGCGAGGCCGTCGAGGCCGTCGGTCACGTTGACCGCATTGGTCGTTGCGGTGACGATCACCATGATCCAGATGGTGAAGAGCACGATGCCGGCGACCGCGCCGAGCACCATGAAGTCGAAGGGCAGGTCGCGGAAGAGCGAGATGCGCGTCGAGACCGGGGCGACGCCCGCGTCGTTCACGAACTGCAGGCCGAGCAGCGCGAACGCGACCGCGATGGCGATCTGGCCCGCGATCTTCGCCCAGCCGCTCAGACCCGCCGAGTGCTGCATGCGGGCCTTCATGAAGTCGTCGATGAAGCCGACGAGTCCGGCGCCCACCGCCATGAGGATGACGAGCAGCGCGGAGGGAGTGGGCGTCTCGCCCATCACCAGTTTGCCCACGAAATAGGCGATGACCGATCCGGAGAGGAAGATGAGGCCGCCCATGGTGGGCGTGCCCCGCTTCACCTCGTGCTCCTTCGGGCCGTCGACGCGGATCGGCTGGCCCCAGCGCAGACGGTTGAATCCGCGCACGAAGAGCGGCGACAGCAGCAGCGAGTAGAGCAGCGAGAAGCCGCCGGCGATGAGCAGCGCGATCATGCGAAGGCCTCCCCCAGGCGGTCGCCGAGCCGTTGCAGTCCGGCGGCGTTCGACGACTTCACGAGCACCGTGTCATGGGGCTGCAGGGTGCGCAGCAGGTAGTCGTACGCCTCGTCCTGCGTTTCGAAGTAGACGCTCTCGCCGTCCCAGGAGCCCTCGTTGATGGCGCTGATGTGGAGGTGGCGCGCCTCCTTGCCGACGACCACGAGCTCGGAGATGCGCAGCCGCACCGCCTGCAGGCCCACGCGGATGTGCTCCTCGATGGAGTACTCGCCGAGCTCGCTCATGGCGCCCAGCACCGCGACGGAGCGCCCCTCGGGGCGCCGGATCTGCGCGAGGGTGCGCAGCGCCGCGCTCATGGAATCGGGGCTCGCGTTGTAGGCGTCGTTCACGACGGTGACGCCGTCGCGGCCGCCGAGCACCTGCATGCGGCCGGGCGCCGCGAGCGTCGCGGCCTCGAGCACCTCGACCACGTCGCCGAGCGGCAGCCCCAGCTCGATGCCGACCGCCGCGGCCGCCAGCGCGTTCGCGACGTGGTGCTCGCCGAGCACTCGGAAGCGCACGGGCAGCGCCTCGCCGCCCGCGTGCAGGGTGAACCGCGTGCCCCCGGCGTCCGAGTCGACGTCGCTCGCGCGCACCTCGGCCTCCGGATGCAGGCCGAACCAGCGCACGCGCGCCGAAGTCAGCCCGGCCATCTGCGCCACGCGGGGGTCGTCGCGGTTGAGCACCGCGACCGCGTCCTCCGGCAGGTCCCGCACCATCTCGCTCTTCGTGCGGAAGGTGGTCTCGATGCCGCCGAACTCGCCGGCGTGGGCGAGTCCGACCGAGAGCACCACGCCGATGTGCGGCGGCGCCATGCGCGTCAGCCGCTCGATCTCGCCCTTGGCGCTCGCGCCCATCTCGGCGACGAGGGTGCGGGTGTCCGGCTCCACGCGCAGCATCGTGAGCGGACCGCCCACCTCGTTGTTGAAGGACTTGGCGGAGGCCACCGTCGGCCCCAGCCGCTCGGCCATGGACGCGACCAGGTTCTTCGTGGTGGTCTTGCCGTTGGAGCCGGTGATGCCCACGATCGTGAGCCCGCCCCGCTCGCGCACGCGGCGCACGACCTCGGTGGCGAGCGCGCCGAGCGCCTCCGTCGTCTCCTCGACCACGATCTGGGGCGCGCGGTCGTCGACCTCTCGCTCGGCGACGACGAGCGCCGCCCCCGCGTCGACGGCCTTCGCCGCGAAGAGGTGCCCGTCGGTCTCCTCGCCGCGGCGGGCGAAGAAGACCTGGCCGGGCCGCACCTCGCGCGAATCGGTCTGGGACTCGCCGGCGACGACGGCCTCGGGGCCGGCATCGCTCGCGCCGAGCACCAGCCGGCCGTCCACGGCGGCGGCGATCTCCGCCAGCGTCATTTCGATCACGGAAGCAATCCTGCCTCGCGGAGCGCTCCGCGTACCTCGTCACGCGCCGAGTAGGGGAGGATCTGCCCGGCGACTTCCTGATAGTCCTCGTGTCCGGGACCGGCATACAGGATAACGTCACCCGGCTCGGCGATCGAAACGGCGAGGCGCACGGCCGCGCGGGGGTCGCCCTCCTCGATCACCGCGGCGCGTTTCGCGGAGCGCGCACCGGCGATCAGCTGCGCGCGGATCGCCTCGGGCGGCTCCGAGCGCGGGTGGTAGTCGCAGACGATGACCGTGTCGGATCCGGCCCCGGCGATCCGCCCCATCTCCTCGCGCTTGGTGGTGTCGCGGTCGCCGTCGGCCCCGAACAGGAAGATGACGCGGCCGGGCGCGACCTCCCCCAGGGCGTCGAGCATGGCCTGGAAGGCCCCGGGCGTGTGGCCGTAGTCGACGAAGAAGCGCGGGCCGGCGTCGAGCGGCAGACCGGGGTTCATGCACTCCAGGCGGCCGGGGATGTACACGGGGATGCGACCGTTCTCGAGGCCCGCCTCCACCCGGGAGATCGGGATCCCCGCCTCGTGCAGCATGATCAGTGCGAGCGCGGCGTTCTCCGCCATGAAGCGCCCGAACAGCGGCACGCTGCCGCGGAAGCGGGCGCCCTCCGGCCCCTGCAGCACGAAGGACACGCCGTCGATGGTCTGCCGGGTGATCGCGAGGTGCCAGTCGGCGGCCTGCCCGTACTCGGTCGCGAGCCGTGTCACGGGAATCCTCGACTCCCGTGCGATCCGCTGCCCGTAGGGCGAGTCGACCACCACGACGCCCCGCTCGGCGTGCTCCGGCGCGAAGAGCGCCAGTTTCGCCGCGAAGTAGCTCTCCATGTCGCCGAAGTCGTCGAGGTGGTCCTGCGAGAAGTTGTTGAACGCGACCACGTCGAAGCGCACGCCGTCGATGCGATGCCGCTCGACCGCGTGCGCGGAGACCTCGAGCGCGATCCCCTCGACGCCGCGCTCGCGCATGCGGGCCAGCAGGCCGTGCAGCTCGGAGGCCTCGGGGCTCGTGAGGTTGGACACGATCACCTCGTCGCCGATCCGCCGCTCGGCGGTCGAGCTGAGTCCCGTGGTGATGCCGGCGGCGCGCAGCAGCTCGGCCAGCAGGTAGACCACACTCGTCTTCCCGTTGGTCCCGGTGATCCCGAAGACCTTGGCGGGGAGATCGGCCGTGCCGTAGACCGCCGCCGCGACCTCGCCCAGCAGCTCGCGCGGGTGTCCCGCCGAGACGAGCACCGGGATCCCGATCCCCCGCTCACGGGCGATCTCGAGGCCGGCGGCGTCGGTGAGCAGCGCCGAGGCTCCGCTCCGCTCGGCCTGATCGGCGAACTCGGCGCCGTGACGACGCGCGCCGGGCATGCCGACGTAGAGGTCGCCGGGCCGCACGTCGCGGGAGTCGAGCGTGACGCCGCTCGCGGCCGCGTCGCCGAGCTCGCCAGCCGCGGCCTCCAGCCCGTAGCGCTCGGCCAGCCGGACGAGCGGAAGGGGTCGGGGATGCTGCGGCCGAATGCTCAGCGCGTCTCCGGTACTCACGTGCGGGTGCCTCCTGGGCCTCGGGTTCAGTACTCCGTCGGCAGGGGCTCGTACTGCCCCGAGGACGGCGGGATCTGGAAGGTTCGGATGGTCGCCTCGGCGGCTTCGTGGAAAGCGGTCAGCGCGGCCGTCGCTCCATCCCCCGACTTGGCGAACGCAATCGATGCTACCGCGACGTACCGGGGGTCGTCGGCGGGGAAGACGCCCGCGAAGGAGTTGACGAAGTCGCTGCGGTAGAGCCCGGTCGCGGGATCGACCTGCTCCGCCGTACCGGTCTTGCCCGCGAGGCGGTAGCCCGGGATCGCGATGATGTCCTTGAACCACGCCTCGTTGGCGACCGTCTCGAGCATCTGCATCACCTGGTCGGCGGTCTCGGGGGTGACGGCCTGCACCGGGTCGCCGTGGTCGGGCCGGTGCTCGTCGCCGTCGGCGCCGGTGCAGCTGCTCACCAGGGTCGGCGGCACGCGCTCTCCCCCGTTCGCGATGGCCTGGTAGGCTCCCGCGGTCTGCACGATGGTCGAGGACACGCCCTGCCCGAACATCGTGTTGTAGGAGGTCTGGCGGTCCCACTGGTCGACGGGGATGAGCATGCCCGAGTCCTCGAGGGGCATGCCCGCCTGCGTCGAGGTGCCGATGCCGAAGCGCTGCAGGTAGTCGTAGCGCACCTGCTCGCTCAGCGCGCTGCCCAGCATGGAGGTGCCGACGTTCGACGACTGGGTGAGGATGCCGGTCAGGGTCCACTGGGTGGGCGGGTGCGAGAACGAGTCGCCGAACCGCACGTTCGGCTCGGGTTCGAGGTAGTCGGGTGTGAGGTTCTGGGTGAGCGGGGTCGCCGCGCCCTGATCGATGAGGGCCGCGGCGGTGATCGTCTTGAAGGTCGACCCGGGCTCGTAGGGCGAGGTGAAGGAGCGCGCCTCGCGCTTCGCGGGATCGGAGCCGTCGACGTCGTTGGGATCGACCGAGCCGTCCTCGGCCACGGCCACGAGCTCGCCCGTGCGCGCGTCCATGATCACGAGGTAGCCCCACTCCGCCGAGACCTGCTGCACCTGCTGGTTGATCGCCTGCTGCGCCTCCCACTGCAGATCGCGGTCGATGGTGAGCTGCACGGTGCCGCCGTCGACGGCCTTCTTCTCGACCACCAGGCTGCCGGGCAGCGCCACGCCGTCCGCTCCCCGCTCGTACACCTCGGAGCCGTCGGTGCCCGTGAGGCACTCGTTCTGGGACAGCTCGACGCCCGACTGCGGCTCCTCGTCCTGCCCGGCGAAGCCGACGAGGTTGCCCGCGACGGCGCCGTTGGGATAGGTGCGCTGGTGCTGCGGCGTGAAGGTGAGCCAGCCGATGCCGAGCTTCTTGAGCGCGTTCAGCTGGGAGAGGTCGATCCCCCGCTTCACGTAGGCGAAGTCCGACTTCGGATCCTTCGCGAGCGCGTCGTCGACGATCTTCTGGATGTCCTCGGCGCTCTGGCCGGTGACCTCCCCGATCTCCGCGAAGGCCTGCTCGGCGGTGACCTCGACGGTGGCGGCGCCGCCGCGTTCGGGATCGGTCCGCCAGAACCGGCCCTGGTTGAGCCGCGTGTTCTTCGGGGAGAGCTGCACGTCGTAGCGCTCGTCGGTCGTCGCGAGCACGTTGCCGTTGCGGTCGACGATATCGCCGCGCACGCTCTCGATGGGCACGGGGACCGCCCGCTTGCCCTTCGCCTCCTCGCTCAGCGCCGCGGCCGAGACCACCTGCACGTCGACGAGGCGTACGAGGAACACCATCGCGGCCGCGATCACGATGACGAGCGCCACCGCCCGACGCAGCGAGGAGCCGCGCAGTCTTGGCATCCCGTCTCCCTTCTCGTCCGTCGCCTCGTGTGGGTGCCGCCCGTGTCCGGGCCGCTCAGTGGGTGTCCGGGGCGGGCAGCTTGCCCTTCCACCGTACCGGCGCCTCGACCGGGGCGTCACTCGAGGCTTTCAGCTGATTCCGAGATACGAGCAGGCCGGCCGCGTCAACCACCGGCATCGACTCGAGCGTCGAGTTCGGGATCAGGTTGCCCCGCACCTCGGAGGTCGGTGACTCGAGGGAGCCGAGGATCGCGCCGTCGCTCAGGCGCAGGGTGGCCGGGCGGGCGTTCTGCACCATGCCCAGCGTCGCCGCGTTCTCCGCGAGGTTCTGCGGGGAGGCCAGCCGGTCGACGTTCTGCGCCAGGACGCGCTCCACGCGCGCGAGATCCCGCTGCTCGATCTCGAGGGCGCGCGTCTCGTACGCCCCCTGCGACACCGCGATGCTCAGGCCGAGCTGGGTCGCGAGGATCGCGAGCACGACCCCGACGGCGACGAGCGCACCGAGGAGCGGGCTGCCGCCGGGCCGCCGCGCAGCGCGGGGCGCCGGCGGGGCGAGCCGCAGGTGGCGCTCGGGCCGGTCCGGATGGTCCGGGGCCGGGAGCTTCGGCGCCGTCGCGCCGAGGCCGAGCAGCGCGTCGCGCTCGATGTCGATCGGAACCGTGTTGCTCATCGCACGTCCCTCACTCGCTCGGCGGCGCGCAGGCGCACCGGGATGGCCCGCGGGTTGCGGGACCGTTCGTCGTCGTCGGCGAGCTCCGCACCGCGGGTGAGCAGGCGGAACTCGGGGCGGTGCTCGGGCAGCTCCACCGGCAGTCCGGGCGGCGCCGTCGACCGGCTGCGCTTCGCGAGCTCGCGCTTCACCAGGCGATCCTCGAGCGACTGGTAGGACATCACCACGGCCCGGCCGCCCGTGCGCAGCAGCGCGAGCGCCGCCGGGATCGCCCGTTCGAGCACCGACAGCTCGCCGTTGACCTCGATGCGGAGCGCCTGGAACACCCGCTTCGCGGGATGCCGCTGATCGCGCACCGCCGCCGGCGTCGCCTGCTGCAGCACCTCGACCAGTCGTGCGCTGCGCTCGATGGGCGCCTCCGCGCGGGCCGCCACGATCGCGCGGGCGTACCGGGCGGCGAGCGGCTCCTCGCCGTAGCGCTCGAAGATGGCGCGCAACCGACCCTCGGGGGCGGTCGCGAGCACCTCGGCCGCGGTCTCGCCGCGACTCTGATCCATGCGCATGTCGAGCGGGGCGTCCTGTGCGTAGGCGAAGCCGCGCTCGGCCTCGTCGAGCTGCAGCGAGGAGACCCCGAGGTCGAAGAGCACGCCGTCGATGCGCTCGAGGCCGGCGCCGCGCACCGCGCGCTCGATCTCGTCGTAGACGGCGTGCACGGGCACCGCGCGGTCGCCGAAGCGCTCGAGCCGGCGACCGGCGAGGGCGAGGGCCTCGGTGTCGCGGTCGAGACCGATCAGCGTCAGGCCCGGGTGCGCGTCGAGCAGCGCCTCGCTGTGACCGCCCATGCCGAGCGTGGCGTCGACCACCACGGGGCTGCGCCCTTCGGCCGCGCGGCGTTCGATCGCCGGGGCGAGCAGTTCGAGGCAGCGCTCGAGCAGCACCGGGGTGTGCAGCGCGCTCGGGTCTCGTGATTCGTGCTGGGTCATCGTCGTTCCGGGCTAGAACATGCCCGGGATCACCTCCTCCTCGATGCCGGAGAAGGCCGACTCCTGCTCGGCCAGGTAGCGCTGCCAGGCCTCGGCGTCCCAGATCTCGGCGCGCGAGCCGGCGCCGATCACGGCGAGCTCGCGGTCGAGGCCCGCGTACTCGCGCAGGCTCTGCGGGATCGTGATCCGGCTCTGCTTGTCCGGGGCCTCGGGGTGCGCGCCGGACAGGAACACGCGCAGGTAGTCCCGCGCCTGCTTCGAGGTGACCGGGGCCTGGCGGATGCGATCGTGCATCTCCGCGAACTCCCGCTCGCTGAACACGTACAGGCAGCGCTCCTGCCCCCGGGTGATGACGAGGCCGTCGGAGAGTTCGTCTCGGAACTTGGCCGGAAGGATCACCCGGCCCTTCTCGTCGAGTCTGGGCGTGAAGGTTCCGAGAAACACGGATACCTCCCTCCCTCGACTGTGGAACACCACACTACTCCACTTTCCTCCACTTGCCTCTTTTTCCGCTCCACTTTCTCCCCCACCAATGCCAGATCCGCGTGATTCCGCGGAAGTAGTCGCACCTGAAGAAACGAGCGCCCCGCCGCGCCCCGCGCGTTTCCCCCGGAGAAGTGCCCTGCAGAACCGCGGAATCACGCGCTGCACGCACCGTCGGCAGACTGAAGTGGAGCGAAGTGGAGGGATCACGCATCGGCAGCGCGGAGACACCCGTCGGCCGCGATCGCCGCCGAGACGGCGGGATCCGAGTCGCAGCCGCGCTCCCTCAAGACGCGTCGCCCTGCTCGCGCGTCAGGAGATGTCACCAAACCGGAGGAATGGCAGGAACTACTGACGCGCCCGGCGAGGGAACGCAGCACGGGGTCGGATGGGGTGCATCGCGAGTCGGGGACGGGGGGACGCACCACAGGTCGGGTGGGGGAGGCATCACGGGGCAGATGGGGGGAAAGCGTCACGGGGCGGGCATCCCGGGCACGAAAAAAGGGACCGCGGTCACCCGCGGCCCCTCGTTCTGGAAACCCGTCTGCAGAAGCCCTGCGCTAGCGTTCGCCGCCCATGCGCTCGTCCCAGCGGCGCTCCATGCGCTCGCTGAGCGATTCGCGGCCGGCGGCGCCCTGGGCATCGCCGTTCTTCGCCCCTCCGGAGAGCTCCGATTCGATGCTGGGCTCCGGCCCTCGCCAGAACATCAGCATCACGCCGCCGAGCATGACGGCGAAGCCGATGAGCCCCAGCCAGAGCTGCTGCGCCGCAACACCTCCGACGAGCACGCCCACTCCCACCAGCACCACGATGATGCCGAGCACCAGCGACCGGTAGTTGACCCGGCGGCGGCTCACCGGAACCGTCTGCATCACGTCGGCTTCGCTCTGGTAGAAGCCTCGTTCCATCTCGTCAAGCAGCCGCTGCTCGCGTTCTGACAGCGCCATGACGACCCTCCTGGAGTTGCTTCACTTTTTTCGAAAACTCGTACGGCCTTCGCTGATTACAGTCTACTTCTCCGCCCCACGACTAGGCTAGTTGCGTGCAAGAAACGACGCGACTCGCAGGGCTTATTCAGGAGCGGATCGGCGACACGCTGGCCCGTCATCGCCGGGCCCTCGAACCGCTCGGACCCGACGCGGAGCCCCTGCTCGACGAGGCGCTCGGCTTCCTCTCGGGCGGCAAGCGCTTCCGCGCGCAGTTCGCGGCGCTGGGATACCGCGCCACACGACCGCTCGACACCTCCTCCGAGGTCGACGGCGAGCTGGGCGCGGTGCTCGACGCGGCGTGCGCGCTCGAGCTCTTCCACGCGGCGGCCCTCATCCACGACGACGTGATCGACCGCTCCGCCACCAGGCGGGGCCGCCCGGCCGTGCACCGGTCCTTCGCGGCGATGCATCAGCGGCTCGGCTGGCGCGGGGATCCCGAGCACTTCGGCCTCGCCGGCGCCATCCTGCTCGGCGACCTGCTGCAGTCCTGGGCCGACGAGCTGCTGCAGGCGGCCTGCGACGCCGTGCCCGATCGCGAGGCATCGCTGCGCACCCGCGGGCACTTCAACCGCATGCGCAGCGAGGTCGCGCTGGGGCAGTACCTCGACGTGCTCGAGGAGCAGCAAGCGGTCTTCGCCGAGCACGCCGAGCAGCTCGAGCGATCGACTCGCGTGCTCGTCTACAAGTCCGCGAAGTACAGCGTCGAGGCGCCGCTCCTCATCGGCGCCGCCCTCGCGGGGGCCGACGAGGAGCAGGAGCGGTGCCTCGCGGACTTCGGCCTCCCGGTCGGGGTCGCATTCCAGCTGCGCGACGACCTCCTCGGCGTCTTCGGCGACGAGGAGCTCACCGGCAAGCCCATCGGCGACGATCTGGCCGAGGGCAAGCGCACGGTGCTCGTCACCCTCGCGCGGGAGGACCTCCCGCCCACCCAGCGGCGCATCTTCGACGATCTCCTGGGCAGCGAGCTCGATCGCGAGCAGGTGGCGATCCTGCAGCGCACGATCCGCGAGAGCGGTGCGGTGGAGCGGGTCGAGGAGATGATCACCCGCAACGTCGACCGGGCGACCGAGGCGCTGCGGAGCGCGCCGATCCGGCCCGACGCGGCGGAGATGCTCCACAGGCTCGCCGAGCGCGCGGCTCGCCGCACCTCCTGATCGTCAGAAGGCGAGCGCCTGGGTGGCGCGCCGCACCGCGCTCTTGCGGCCGGCCCGCAGTGCCTCGACCGGGCGCTCCCCCAGCTCGTCGTTGTGCGCGAGCAGCCAGGCCACGGCCTCCTCGTCCGCGAATCCCGCGTCGAGCAGCACGAGCAGCGTGCCGCGCAGCGGAGGCAGCGGGTGGTCGTCCACCACGAACTCGGCCGGCACCTGCAGCACGCCGTCGATGCGCACCGCTGCGAGCTGATGGTCCTCGATGAGCCGGTGGATCTTGCCCGGCGCGAGATCGAAGCGCTCGACGAGCTCGGGAATCGTGAGGAAGGTCGTATCGGGTGCAATGTTCTCTGGCACGCTTCAACTCTGCCAGCGTCGTGCAACGATCGCAATCCGCGACAGTTCGGCGCGGGTCGGGCGAATCGCACCTGAACTTCCGTAGACTCTCGTCGTGACTTCTGCGCCTGCCGACCCGATGATCGGGCAAACGCTCGACGGGCGATACGCGATCCGCTCGCGCATCGCACGCGGGGGCATGGCGATGGTGTACCTGGCCAACGACCTGCGGCTCGAACGCCGCGTCGCCGTGAAGGTGATGCACGAGCACCTCGCGGAGGACGAGAACTTCACCCGTCGGTTCGAGCAGGAGGCCCGCAGCGCCGCCCGGCTCTCCCACCCCAATCTGGTGAACGTCTTCGACCAGGGCCACGACGCCGGACGCACCTACCTGGTCATGGAGTACCTGCCCAGCATCACCCTGCGCGAGCTGCTGAAGCAGCAGCAGCGCCTCACCGCGGAGCAGACGCTCGAAATCGGCGAGGCCGTGCTCGCGGGTCTCGCCGCCGCGCACCGCGCCGGCATCGTGCACCGCGACCTCAAACCCGAGAACGTGCTGCTGGCCGACGACGGACGCATCAAGCTCGGCGATTTCGGCCTGGCGCGCGCCGTCAGCGCGAACACGACGACCGGCCAGGCCCTGCTCGGCACGATCGCCTATCTCTCTCCCGAACTCGTCACGCGCGGGATCGCCGATGCGCGGAGCGACCTCTACGCCTTCGGCATCATGCTCTACGAGATGCTCACGGGCACCCAGCCGTTCACGGGCGAGCAGCCGATGCAGATCGCCTACCAGCACGCGCACTCCGAGGTGCCGCTCCCCTCGCTCAAGAGCGCCGAGGCGAGCCCCGAACTCGACGAGCTGGTGCGCTGGACCACGCAGCGCGATCCCGAGCTGCGACCGCTCGACGCCGGCGAGGCGCTGGAGTTCCTGCGCCCGCTGCGCCACGGCCTCGCACCGGCGACCGCCACGCGAGTCCTGCCCGAGCTGAACGGGGAGATCCCGACCCCCTCGACCACCGTCCTCGACGAGGTGCAGCAGCGGGCGCTCGCGGCGGGGGCGCCCCTCCCCGACGCCGCGGCCGACACCGCGGCGCAGCCCCAGCCGCCGGCCTCGCCGATCGAGAGCGCCGCGATCTCCGAGCAGACGCGCAGCAGACGCGGCCGGATCGTCGCCGCGATCCTCGCGCTGCTCGTCGTCCTCGCGGGCGGCGCGGGCTGGTGGTTCGGGCAGGGACCGGGATCGCAGGTGGCCGTTCCCGATGTCGCCGGCTCGGAGATGGAAGCCGCCCAGGCGATGCTCGATCAGCACTCGCTGACCTTCGACGTGTTCGAGTGCTCGAGCGTCGAGGTGCCGGCGGGCAAGGCCGCCCGTACCGAGCCGGAGGCGGGCACGCGGCTCGATCGGGGCAGCTCGGTGCGGCTCTGCCGCTCCACCGGCCCGGAGATGCTGGCCGTGCCCACCATCGCCGGGCTCCCGCTCCCCGAGGCCGAGGCGGTCGTCGAGGAGGCGGGGTTCCGCGTCGGCGAGATCGACCGGCGCTTCGGCGAGGAGACCCGCGACGTGGTGCTCGCGGCGCTCGGCACCGACGGCGAGCCGCTCGGCGAGACCTATCCCGAGCAGGCCCCCGTGGACCTGGTGGTCTCCGCCGGTCCGCTGCCCCCGGTCGCCGGCCTCTCCGAGCAGGCCGCGAAGAGCGAGCTCGAGGCGAGCGAGCTGACCGTCGAGGCCGCTCTGAGCCGCAAGTCGTTCCAGAGCGACGTCGACCGCGGGCACGTCATCGCGCTCCTCACGGAGGACGGCCCGGTGCGTCCGGGCGACGCCGTCGGGCTCGACGTCTCCGTCGGCGCCCTGCCCGACGTCGCGGGTCTCGGCGAGAAGGAGGCGGGCGAGCTCCTCGCCGATGCCGAGCTGTCGGTGGATCCCGAGCTGCGCCAGGAGGCGCACCACGACGAGATCCCCGAGGGACGCGTCATCGCCGTCGTGCCCGCGACCGACCCGGTGCGCCCGGGCGACGCCGTCGGGCTGCAGGTCTCGCTCGGCCCCGAGCTCTTCGAGATCCCCGACGTGGCCGACCTCCCCCTCCGGGAGGCGATCGCGACGATCGAGGCCGCGGGGTTCACCGCGCGCACGAACCCGATCTTCACGGGATCGCTCCTCGACGCCGCGACCGCCACCGGTACCGACCCGGCCGCGGGCACGCGGGTGCGGGCGGGCACCGAGATCTACATCACCGGTTCGCTCTTCGGCTAGCCGGTACCCGCCCGCGGCGCGTCAGCGACCGAGGCGCTTGAGCTCCTCGGCCACGAGGAACGCGAGCTCCAGCGACTGCATGTGGTTGAGGCGCGGGTCGCAGAGCGACTCGTAGCGGGTCTCGAGCGCGGCCTCGTCGATGTTCTCCGAACCGCCGAGGCACTCCGTGACGTCGTCTCCGGTGAGCTCGACGTGGATGCCGCCGGGGAACGTGCCCACCTCGCGGTGCGCCTCGAAGAAGCCGAGCAGCTCGTCCATGACGTCGTCGAAGCGGCGCGTCTTGTACCCGGTCGCCGTGGTGATGCCGTTGCCGTGCATCGGGTCCGTGATCCAGAGCGGCGTCGCGCCCGCGTCGCGCACGCCCGCGAGCAGCCCCGGGAGCACGTCGCGGATCTTGCCGGCGCCCATGCGCGTGATGAAGGTCAGGCGACCCGGCTCGCGCTCGGGGTCGAGCTTGTCGATGAGGCGCATCGCGTCGTCGACCGTCGCGGTCGGCCCCAGCTTGACCCCGATCGGATTGCGCACGTGCGAGAGGAACTCGACGTGCGCACCGTCGAGCTCGCGGGTGCGCTCGCCGATCCAGAGCATGTGCCCGGAGGTGTCGTAGAGCTCGCCCGTTCGCGAGTCCACGCGGGTGAGGGGGCGCTCGTAGTCGAGCAGCAGCGCCTCGTGGCTCACGTAGAACTCCGTCTGCGTGAGCGCGGTGCTCTCGACGCCGCAGGCCTCCATGAACTTCAGCGCGCGATCGATCTCGGCGGCCAGCGATTCGTAGCGCTGGTTCGCCGGATTCGAGACGAAGCCCTTGTTCCACTCGTGCACCTGCCGCAGATCGGCGAAGCCGCCCTGCGTGAAGGCCCGGATCAGATTGAGCGTCGAGGCCGACACGTGGTAGCCCTGCACGAGGCGCTGCGGGTTCGCCGTGCGGGACTCCGTGGTGAAGTCGTAGCCGTTGACCAGGTCGCCGCGGTACGCCGGCAGGGTCACGCCCTCGCGCGTCTCGCTATCGCTCGAGCGCGGCTTGGCGAACTGGCCCGCCATGCGACCCACCTTGATGACCGGCATCGATGCGCCGTAGGTGAGCACGACCGCCATCTGCAGCAGGGTCTTCACCCGGTCGCGGATCTTGTCCGCCGTCGCGGCCGCGAAGGTCTCGGCGCAGTCGCCCCCCTGCAGCAGGAAGGCCTCACCACGAGCGGCTGCCGCGAGCCGCTCGCGCAGCTGGTCGGCCTCTCCCGCGAAGACCAGGGGCGGCTGGGCGGCGAGCTCCGCCGACGCGGCGGCGACCGCGGCGCGATCCGGCCAGCTCGGCTGCTGCTTCGCATCGCGCTCGCGATACGCATCGAGCTCGGTGAACGCTCGAGATGCAGCAGTGTCGGTGGTCTGGATCGTCATCAGCTCTTCCGGATCCTTCGTGTGAAATGCGGGTACGCGAATGCCGCGGTCCGAGACCGCAACCCCTTCAGCCTACTAGCCCGCGACCGCCGATCGAGCACCCTAGCGGTTGCGTACGCTGGAGGCGTACACGTCGACGTACTGCTGACCGCTCAGCTTCTGGATCTCGAGCATGATCTCGTCCGTCACGCTGCGCAGCACGAAACGATCGGCGCTCATGCCCTGGAAGCGGCTGAAATCGAGGGGTCTGCCGATCACCGTGCCGATGCGGCGGATCTTCGGGATCTTCACGCCGATGGGCATGGCCTTCTCGGTGTCGATCATCACGATGGGCACGACCGTCGCGCCCGACTCGAGCACCAACCGCGCCACGCCGGTGCGTCCGCGGTAGAGCCGGGCGTCGGGGCTGCGCGTGCCCTCGGGGTAGATCCCCAGCACGTCGCCCCGGTCCAGCACGCTCAGGCCGGTGTTGAGCGAGGCCTCCGAGGCCTTGCCCCCCGAGCGGTCGATCGGCAGCTGCCCGACCGCCAGCATGAAGTTCTTCACCAGCCAGCCGTTCAGGCCGCGCCCCGTGAAGTAGTCGCTCTTGGCGAGGAAGTACACGCGCCGATCGATCATCAGCGGCATGAAGAAGGAATCGATCACCGACAGGTGGTTTCCCACAATAATTACCGGACCCGACGCGGGAATATTCTCGGCACCCTCCACCCACGGGCGATAGATCGTTTTCAAAAACGGCCCGATGATCAGGTGTTTAAAAATCCAGTAGAGCACGGCCGGCGGTTTCCTCTCGTCTCAGAACAGAATAGCCGAGCCGGAGCGCGTCGCCGGTATGCGTATAGGCTGATGGCATGATCGCGGCGCTGCGGAAGTGCCGCCGTGTCCCCCTTGACGAGGTATCGAAGGAGCTGCCGTGAAACAGTCTGAGACCCCGATCCTGATCCCCTCCGTTCCGGAGGACAACATCACCGATCTGCTGGAGCAGCGCGTCGCCGCGACGCCCGACCGCGCGCTCTTCGCGGTCCCCCAGGGCGAGGGCTGGCGCGACATCAGCGCGGCGGAGTTCCGCGGGCAGGTCGTCGCGCTCGCGAAGGGCTTCGCGGCCGCCGGCGTCGAGCCGGGCGACCGGATCGCGTTCATCTGCAAGACGAGCTACGAGTGGTCGCTCGTCGACTTCGCCCTCCACTACGCCGGCGCCGTCATGGTTCCCGTCTACGAGACCTCCTCCCCCCTGCAGATCCACTGGATCCTCGAGGACTCCGGCGCGCGGGGCGTCATCACCGAGACGGCCGAGCACGCCGAGCGCTTCGCGGAGATCCGCGCCGAGGCCACCGGCGTGACCCTCGACTGGCGCCTCGATCAGGGGGCGCTCGACGCGCTGCACGCGGGCGGGGCGGACATCCCCGACGAGGAGATCGAGCGCCGCAGGTCGCTCGCGGTCGGCAGCGACATCGCCACCCTCATCTACACCTCCGGGTCCACCGGCCGCCCCAAGGGCTGCGTGCTCACGCACTCGAACTTCGTGGATCTCTCGCGCAACGCCGCGGCGGCGCTCTCCGAGGTCGTGCAGCAGCCCGGCTCCTCGACGCTGCTGTTCGTCACCCTCGCCCACGTCTTCGCGCGCTTCATCTCCGTGCTCGCCGTGCACGCGGGCGTGCGCGTGGGCCACCAGGCCGACACCACGCAGCTGCTGCCGGCGCTCGGCTCCTTCAAGCCGACCTTCCTGCTGGCCGTGCCGCGCGTCTTCGAGAAGGTCTACAACTCCGCCGAGCAGAAGACGGAGGCCGAGGGCAAGGGCAAGATCTTCCGCGCCGCCGCCAAGGTGGCCGTCGAGCACTCGGAGGCCCTCGACGCAGGCAGGGTGCCGTTCATGCTCGGCCTCAAGTTCAAGATCTTCGACAAGCTCGTCTACTCGAAGCTGCGCGAGCGTCTCGGCGGCAACGTGCGCTTCGCGGTGTCGGGGTCGGCGCCGCTCAGCCACTACCTCGGCCACTTCTACCGCAGCCTCGGCGTGAAGATCCTCGAGGGTTATGGTCTCACCGAGACCACCGCACCGGTCACCGTCAATCTGCCGGACAAGTTCAAGATCGGCACCGTCGGCCCGGCCCTGCCCGGCCACACCGTCCGCATCGCGGAGGACGGCGAGATCGAGGTCAAGGGCATCGACGTCTTCAAGGAGTACTGGAACAACCCGGAGGCCACGAAGGCCGTGTTCACCGACGACGGCTTCTTCCGCACCGGCGATCTGGGCTCCCTCGACGACGACGGCTACCTCTCGATCACGGGGCGCAAGAAGGAGATCATCGTCACCGCCGGCGGCAAGAACGTCGCACCGGCCGCCCTCGAGGATCCGATCCGCTCCAACACCATCATCGGACAGGTCGTGGTGGTCGGCGATCAGAAGCCCTTCATCTCCGCGCTCGTCA
>NZ_JAIVPF010000027.1:0-9435 GCF_053528595.1 Leucobacter sp.
CCAAGGCTTGACTATGAGGAAAAGTGCGACTTTCCATGTTGCACGCAGCGGGAACGCGACGAATGCAAGCTTCGGCACCACGTGCAGATCGAGCGCGAGCACGCCCGTGCAAGGAATCGCGAGGTGGAGCTCCGGCGGCTCGGTCTGGGGGCCGCAAGCCACGCTTGCCTGCAAACTCTGGCGACCCTGACTCTCCTCGGCCACCGCGCGGACATCCCGCACAGCCGCTCGGAGACTTCCTCGCACTCGGAGGCGACAGCGCCCTTGAACAGGGTGCACGATCCCGCCGGTTCGTCCAGTCCACGGGTCGCCGGCGCAGGGCCTCGGGCGCACTCGTCCATCGGCTCTCACGGCGAACCGATCGGCGGGGCCGCATCCGCGGCCGGACGCGCTGCCGGCCTTTTCGGCAGGCGTGGTCGGAGGCGCGGCGCGACCTCACGCAGACCGTCCTTTCGCTCACACCAGGGGATCCTCGCCGCCTCGACGGCGAGTCGTGCACATCGTGGGCCGCACGCTGGAACGCCGGACCGCGCGCCGCATAGCGTGTCCGCATGCACCTCGACGACCCCAGACGCTCCAGGCCGGAACCGCTGCCCGCCTCCCGGCGGCATGCCGCCGATCGGATCTCCTCGGGCTGGGCCTCCGAGGCCGTGCTCGAACGGGCGAGCTGGCGCGAGCGCTCAGCCTCGGTCCGCGCGCCCGGAACGCCGCCGGTTCTCGAACGGCAGATCGACGCTCCCGCTCCGAGGCGGATCGCGCGCGCCGTGGCGGTGCCCGCCCTGGCCGGGGCGGTCGCCTTCACGATCGCCGTCGTGATCGCGATCGTGCTCACGATGCTGCAGCTGCGTCCCGCAGCGGAGGCCGCGGAGGAGATCAGCCGCGACATGGCCAGGGCCTCGTCGTCGGACGACGGAGCGGAAGCCGGGTCGGAGGGCCCGGGTGACGCTCGGGCCGCGGGAGGCGCGGACGGCGCCGCCGGACCCGTGCTCGTGCACGTGGCGGGTGAGGTCGCGCATCCCGGAGTCGTCGAGCTCTCCGCAGGGGCGCGCGTCGCAGAGGCCATCGAGGCGGCGGGCGGCGCGAACGAGAGCGCGGTGCTCTCCGCCGTCAACCTCGCGCGTCTCGTGGTCGACGGAGAGCAGATCCTCGTGCCCGACGCCGAGCGGGCGGCGGGCGGCGCAGCAGCTGCCGGCGCGACGGCCGGCGGCGCAACGACCGGTGGCGCGGGGAGCAGCGCGGCGGCCGCCGGAGGCGCTCCGGTCGATCTCAACACCGCCGACGCAGCAGCACTCGACACGCTGCCGAGGGTCGGCCCGGCGCTCGCGCAGCGCATCCTCGACTGGCGCGCGACGAACGGCCGCTTCGCCTCGGTCGATCAGCTGCTGGAGGTCTCGGGCATCGGCGCGAAGACCCTCGACGGCTTCCGCGAGCTGGTGACGGTGCGATGAGCGGCACGGGTGCGCCCGCGGCGACCGTTCGCACCGCGCGCGATCGATCGCCGCCGGGGGTCTGGCGGATCTTCGCCCCCGCACTGCTCGCGTGGGCCTGCGCCGCTTTCGCGGTGCTGCATCCCGGCACCGGGCGCATGCTCGCCCTTCTGGCGGGCTCCTTCGGGAGCGTCCTCGTGCTGCTCGCGACGTCCAGCCGGTGGATGGCGGGACGGGTTGCAGGACGGGTGGTGCGGCGGGTCGCAGGGCGGACCTCCGGGCGGACCGCAGAACGGGCCGCGGGGAACGCCGACGGGCACCGCGCGGAACTCGCGGTGGAACGGATTGCGCGGCGGGTGCTGCGCCACGGCGCGGTGAGCTGCGCCGTGCTGGTGCTGCTGGGGGCGAGCATCGAGAGCGACGAGAGGGTTCGCTCGGATCCCGGCCTCGCCCGCGCGGCCGAGCAGCAGAGCGCGTTCGAGTTCGACGCGGTGCTGCGCGGGTTCCCCCAGCTGCAGGCGTCGGAGGGGCCGCCGCGGGCCTGGATGGAGGCGGCGGCCATCGGAACCGGTGGCGGCGAGGTTCCGGTGGTGCTGTGGCTGCGCGACGACATCGCTCTCGACGCGGGCTCGGCGGCGGGAGCGGACTCCTGGGCACCGGCGACGCGGCTGACGGTGCGCGGGCGGCTGGTCGCACTCGGACCCGGGTCGGCGGCGGCCTACGGCGTGCGCGTCGAGGCGGCTCGGGTCGACCCCTCCGCGGTGGGGGCCGGCGGCCCGACCGCGGAGGCGGGACGCGTCGCCGCGACGCTGCGCATGCAGCTGCGCGAGGCGGCGGAAGCGGTGCCCGGCGCTGCGCTCGTCCCCGGCTTCGCCGTGGGAGACACCGCGCTCATCGACGACTCGCTCGAGCAGCGGATGCAGCGGAGCTCGCTCACGCACCTGGTCGCGGTCTCTGGGGCCAACTGCGCGCTCGTCACCGGCGCGGTGATGTGGTGCGCGGGTCTGCTCGGAGCCGGGCGGCGATCGAGGATCGCGCTCGCGGGCGCCGCACTCGGATGCTTCGCGCTGCTGGTGGGACCCGATGCGAGCGTGCAGCGGGCGGCGCTCATGGCCGCGGTGGTGCTCGTGTCGGGGTTCGGGGGCAGGCGAGCGGTCGCGCTCCCGGCGCTCGGAGCGGCCATGGTCCTGCTGCTGACCGCCGACCCGTGGCAGGCGCTGCAGCCGGGCTTCGCGCTCTCGGTCGCGGCGACGGCCGGGATCCTGCTCGTCGTGCCGGCGCTCGAGCGGAGCATGTCGCGGCTCCTCCCGGCACCGCGCTGGCTGCTGCTCCCCGTCGCCGTCGCCGTCGCCGCGCAGCTCGCCTGCGGGCCGCTGCTGCTCCTGCTACAACCGGGAATCCCCGCGGCGGGAGTGCTCGCCAACGTGGTCGCCGGGCCCGCAGCCCCGCTCGGCACCGGACTCGGCCTGCTCGCGCTCGTGCTGCTCCCCGTGTCGGAGCCGGCCGGAGGAGCGGTGACGGTGCTCGCCTCGCTCCCGGCGCGCTGGGTCGCGGCGACCGCCGAGGTCGTCGCGCAGCTGCCGTTCGCGCGGTGGCCGTGGCCGGAGGGCTGGCCGGGAGCGCTGCTGCTCGCGGCCGTGGAGGGCGCGGTGCTGGCGGCGTGGGGGCTGCTCGCGCACCGCATCGCGCTGCCCCGGGATCGCGCGGCGGGGCGCTCCCCCTGGCGCGGGCGCCGCCCGCTCTCGACGGCGGGCCGCACGACGACCGCGGTGCTGCTCTGCGCCGCAGGGGGCGCCTTCGCGGGACCGACCGCCGTCGCGCCGCTGCTCGACGGCGCCGGGGTGCCGCGCGACTGGAGCATCGTGGCCTGCGACGTCGGCCAGGGCGACGCGCTGCTCCTGCGGGATCCCGAGCATCCGCGACGGGTCATGCTGGTCGACACCGGCGACGACCCCGCGATGCTCGACGCGTGCCTCGACCGCTTCGGGGTGCGCAGCATCGCGCTGCTCGTGCTCACGCACGACGACCGCGACCACGTGGGCGCGCTGAGCACGGTCGCCGGCATCGCGGAGACGGCGCTCCTCGCGCCCGACAACCGCGCGGACGGCGAGCACCGGCCCCTGGTGGGGCGGATCGAGAGGGCCGGAATCCCGTACCGTTTCGGCGAGGCCGGCCTGCGCGGCACGATCGGCGGCCTGCGCTGGGAGGTGCTCGCCCCGCTCCCGGGCGCGATCCCCGCCGACACCAACGCCGCGAGCCTCGTGCTGCGCGTGAACACGGGAGCGGTCTCGGTGCTCCTCCTCGCCGACACCGGCGAGGACGAGCAGCGCGCACTCCGGGGAACGGGCGCCGAGCTCGGCGCCGACATCGCCAAGGTCGCGCACCACGGGAGCCGCGATCAGGACCCTGCACTCGCAGCCGAGATCGACGCCGAGATCGCGCTCGTCTCGGTGGGAGCGGGCAACGGCTACGGCCACCCGACGGCGGAGGCGCTGGCGGCGTTCGAGGCCGCGGGATCCCGTGTGCTGCGCACCGATGTCCACGGCTCCGTCGCGGTCGGCGGCGCAGCCGGCGAGTTCCGCGTCTGGGTGGGGCGGGCCGGATGAAGCCGCTTCCGGGGCGAGCCCGCGCGGGATCAGCGCGTCACGATGCTCACGATCTTCGGCACGCGCACCACCACGTTGACGATCTCGCGATCGCCGACCGAGCGCTGCACCGCGGCCGATGACCGGGCGGCCGCCTCCGCGTCCTCCGCGGTGACCGAGGCCGGCAGGGTGAGGCGATCCCGCACCTTGCCGTCGACCTGCACGACCATGGTCACCTCGTCCTCGACGAGCAGCGCGGGATCCGCCGCCGGCCACTCGGCCAGAGCCACGGTGGGCTCGTGGCCCAGCTTCGCCCACATGTCCTCGGCCGCGTAGGGCGCGAAGAGCGACAGGATCACCGCGATCGCCTCGGCCGACTCGCGCACCGCGGGATCGGCCGCGCCGCGGCCCGAGTCGATGGCCTTGCGGGTCACGTTCACCTGGTCCATGAGGCGCGCCACGACCACGTTGAACTTGTACGCCTCGACGAGTCCCGGAGCGTCGGCGAGCAGATGGTGGGTGTGCTTGCGCAGCTCCGGATCGCCGCCCGCGAAGTCGCTCCCGGCCGGAGCGCCGGAGCGCTCCACGTCGTCGGCCACGCGCCACGCGCGCGCCAGGAACTTCGCCGATCCCTGCACCGACACGTCGGCCCAGTCGATGTCGTCCTCGGGCGGGCCGGCGAACGCGAGGGTCACGCGCAGCGCATCGGCGCCGTGCTCCTGCAGCTCCGAGGCGAACTCGACGAGGTTGCCCTTCGACTTCGACATCTTCGCGCCGTCCTGCAGCACCATGCCCTGGTTCAGCAGCGCGGTGAAGGGCTCCTCGAAATCGAGGTATCCGAGGTCGTGCAGCACCTTCGTGATGAAGCGCGAGTAGAGCAGGTGCAGGATCGCGTGCTCGACACCGCCGGCGTACTGGTCGATCGGTCCCCACCTGCGCGCGAGCTCGGGATCGAAGGCCTGCGTGTCGTCGTTCGCCGAGAGGAACCGCAGGTAGTACCAGGAGCTGTCGACGAAGGTGTCCATGGTGTCGGGGTCGCGCGTCCAGGTCTCCCCCGTCCCCGGGTCGACCACGGTGGACCACTCGGTCGCTGCGCCGAGCGGCGAGGATCCCTTGGGCTTGAGGTCCAGCCCCTCCGATGCGGGCAGCTCGACCGGCAGCGCCGACTGCTCGACCGGCTTCATCTCGCCCTCGTGGTCGCCGGTGCCGTGCAGGATCGGGATCGGGGTGCCCCAGTAGCGCTGGCGCGAGATCAGCCAGTCGCGCAGGCGGTAGGTGGTGGACGCGCGACCGGTGCCGCGATCCTCGAGGATCTCGATGGCCTTCGCGATCGCCTCGGCCTTGGCCAGCCCGTCGAGTTCGGCGGAGTTCATCAGCACGCCGTCGCCGGCGGTCGCGACACCGCTCTCGGCGGGATCGGGCAGCCGCGCCCCGTCGGCGTCCCGCGCGTCGACGACCACCCGCACCGGCAGCTCGAAGCGCAGCGCGAAGTCGAGGTCGCGCTGGTCGTGCGCGGGCACGGCCATGATCGCGCCGTGACCGTAGTCGGCGAGCACGTAGTCGGATGCCCACACGGGAATGCGCTCCCCGTTGACCGGATTCACGGCGAAGTGGTCGAGGAACACGCCGGTCTTCTCGCGGTCGGCGTTCTGCCGCTCGATCTCGGTCTGCTTCTGCGTCTGCTCGAGGTATGCCTGGAACTGCATGCGCACCTCGGCGGAGGCGCCCGCGGCCAGCTCGGCGGCCAGATCCGAGTCCGGCGCGACCACCATGAAGGTGGCGCCGTGCAGGGTGTCGGGCCGGGTGGTGAACACCGGCACCTTCTCTTCGCGGCCCTCGATCTCGAACTCCACCTCGGCGCCGCGCGAGCGGCCGATCCAGTTGCGCTGCATGTTCAGCACCTTGGTCGGCCACTGCCCCTCGAGCTGGTCGAGGTCGTCGAGCAGGCGATCCGCGTAGTCCGTGATGCGGAAGTACCACTGCGTGAGCTTCTTCTTCACGACCATCGCGCCCGAGCGCTCGGAGGTGCCGTCCGACAGCACCTGCTCGTTCGCGAGCACCGTCTGATCCACCGGATCCCAGTTGACCCAGCTGGCCTTGCGGTACGCGAGGCCCTTCTCGTACATCTTGAGGAACAGCCACTGGTTCCAGCGGTAGTACTCGGGGTCGCTCGTGTGCAGCACACGGCTCCAGTCGAAGGACGGCGCGTACAGGCGGAAGCTCGCCTTCTGCTGGGCGATGTTGGCGTAGGTCCACTCGCGCGGATCGACGCCGCGCTTGATCGCGGCGTTCTCGGCGGGCAGCCCGAAGGAGTCCCAGCCGATCGGGTGCAGCACGTCGTAGCCGCGGCCGCGCCAGTAGCGGGCGAGCACATCGCCGAAGCAGAACGCCTCCGCGTGGCCCATGTGCAGGTCGCCGGAGGGGTACGGGAACATGTCGAGCACGTACTTGCGGGGGCGGTCGCCCGCGCCGTCGCCCGCCTCGAAGGGCTTCAGCCGCTCCCACACGGGGAGCCAGCGCTCCTGGATGGCCTTGAAGTCGTATCCCCCGGCCTCACGCGCCTGCTGCTCGACCGCGCTCACCTCGACGCTCGCTTGCCGCTCGCTCACACACACCTCGATCTCGTTCGGGATCGCCCGCCGCGCGGGCACACACCGTTCCAGGATACCGCTTCGCGCGGCCGCGGCATGCCGCGCCGGGGCTTGCGTCCCGGACGAGGATCGCGCACACTTAACTGCATGGCTAACCATTCCTCCGGGATCGAGGACGGGCTCGACGGCGTCTTCGCGGCCCTCGCAGACCCCACCCGCCGCGCCGTGGTGCAGCGGCTCGGGCGGGGGCCGGCCAGCGTCGGCGAGCTGGCGCGGGATTTCCCCATGTCGCTCCCCTCGTTCCTCAAGCACGTGCGCACGCTCGAGGCCTCCGGCCTCGTGCGCACCAGCAAGACCGGTCGTGTGCGCAGCTGCGAGCTGCACGCCGACCGACTCGCCGCGATCGAGCACTGGCTCGCGGCGCAGCGCCGGGTCTGGGAGGGACGCGCCGACCGCCTGGCCGTCTTCGCCGAGGCCGAGGCCGGCATCGCACGCATCACCGAGAAGGAGCAGTCATGACCAGCGAAATCCCCGGGGCCGCGGCCCGGCCCGTCGACCCGCGGCTCGATCTCACCCTCCACCGTCTCATCCGGGCGCCGCGCGAGATCGTCTGGCGCGCCTGGAGCGATCCCGAGCGCCTCGCGCAGTGGTGGATCCCCGCGCCGGCCCGGGCCCGGGTCGACCGGCTGGAGCTGCAGCCCGGCGGCGCCTTCGTCACCAGCATGAGCGATGACGGCGTCGACTTCGCGCCCCACGTCGACGCCGTCTTCCTGCAGGTCGAGCGCGGCCGGCGCCTGGTCTTCACCAACGCGGTCGACAGCGCCTGGCGCCCCGCCCGCCCATCGCCCATCGCGATGACCGCGGAGATCCGGCTGACCGACGATCCCGAGGGCACCTCCTACGACGTGCTCGTGCGGCACGGGGATCCGGAGGGTCGCGCGCTGCACGAGGAGCTCGGGTTCTTCGAGGGCTGGGGATCCGTCACCACCGCCCTCGCGGAGCTCGCCGAGCGGGAGCGGCGGGAGGCATAGCGGGACGGCCGGCGTCAGCCCCGCGACGCTTCGAGCGCCGCGAAGAGCGACGCCGCCTTCAGGTGCTTCTCGGCCACCTCGCTCGCGGCGTGCGAGTCCGCCGTGATCCCGCCCCCCGCGCCGATGCGGGCGCTCGCACCGCGCAGCTCGCCGGCGGCGCCGATCCCGCGGATCTCCGCGCTGCGGATCGTCATCGCGAGCTCGGCGTCGCCGCAGCCGTCGATCCACCCGAAGCACCCGGAGTACAGCCCCCGCGGCCCGGCCTCGAGACCGGCGAGGATCTCGACGGCGCGCCGTTTGGGCGCCCCCGTCATGGAGCCCCCCGGGAAGCACACGTCGATCGCGTCGAAGACGTCGACCGCGCCGTGCAGCTCGCCGGTGACGGTGCTGACGAGCTGGTGCACGTGGGGATGGGTCTCGACGCGCAGGAAGCCCTCGACGGCCACCGAGCCCGGGACGCAGATCCGGCTGAGGTCGTTGCGCATGAGGTCCACGATCATGAGGTTCTCGGCCCGCTCCTTCGGATCGTTCGCGAGCTGCGCCGCGAGCGCCGCGTCCTCCTCGGGCGTGCCGCCGCGCGGCCGGGTCCCCTTGATGGGGTGGGTCGCCAAGCGCGCGCCGCGCACCGAGAGGAAGCGCTCCGGGCTCGCGCTGACGAGCGCGCGGTCGCCCGCCGCGATCACGCCGCCCCTGGCCGCGGCCCCGCCGGCGCGCAGGCGCGCGTAGACGGCGAGCGGATCGAAGGCGCCGCCCGCCTCTGCGGTGTCGGTGAGGCACAGCACGTAGGCCTCGCCGTCGCGGATCGCGGCGCGGCAGGCCTCGACCTCCGCGGCGTACTCCGCGTCGCTGCGGCGCCAGGCGGCGGTGCGCGTTCGGGCGGAGGGAGCCGCGGCCGAGGCCCCCGCTGCGAGGAGCGCCTCGAGCCGATCCGCGGCCTCGGGGACGCCGCGCAGCTCGGAGCGCCCCCCGTCGTGGTCGATGGCGAGCACGGCGTCGAGACGCAGCGCGAATCCCGGGTCCGCCGGATCGGGCGCGGGGTCGAGACCGAGCAGCGCCACCCCGAACTCGTAGCCGAGCGCGACGGCCCAGCCCCCGTGGAGGCCCTCGCCGCCCGCATCGCCCGGACCGCCGTGCGGACCCGCGTGCGGACCGCGGCCCGGGCCCGCGTGCAGCCCCGCCCTCAGCTCGGCGAGGAACGCGCGCTCGTTGCCCCGCTCGGCGACCCGCACCTCGCTCGCGACGCCCAGATAGCTCACGCGCGGTTCGCCGGGGGCGGCGCCCTCGCCGTCGAACCAGCACCACGGCAGACCGCTCGCCGCCAGGACGCGCGCGGCGGACGGAGCATCTCCCGCCCACCCACGTCTTCCGCTCACCCGACCACTGTACCGAGCCGCGAGACGCGCATCGCGCGGGCCGCCGCTACGAGCACCGGCCGGGCCGCACCCGAGCGCGCCGGGCCCCGACCCGCCGCGGCCCCGGTAGGGTGAGCACGTGACCGCAGGATCCCCCCGCTTGCTCGCCGCCGACTCGTTCCGGGTGCGCGTGAACCCGCGCACGGGCGACGCGGAGGTGCGCGGACTCGAGCTGCACCGCCGCCGCTTCCGGACGGCGGTGCTCGACGCGCACGGGACCGCCGCTGGAGGCGATCGCGTCGACGCGTTCCTCGCCGGCGCGCTGCCGCGGATCGCGGCGTACGGCGAGGGCTTCCCCCGGCTGGAGCTCTGGGAGGAGCGGGATCGCGATCCCGAACTGCGCCTGGCGCTGCGCCCGCTGCCCGAGCTGCGCGACACGATCGAGCTGC
>NZ_JAIVPF010000028.1:0-1768 GCF_053528595.1 Leucobacter sp.
AAGCTGAGCGATGCGCTCGTGCTCGGCAGCGGGTTCGATCCCGAGACCACGCTCGGTCCCGTCGTCAGCGCCGGCGCGAAGACCCGGATCACCGGCATGATCGACGCCGCTGAGGCCGCGGGAGCGACGCTCATCCGCGACGGCCGCGGCGCCGCGCCGCAGACGGCATCCGCCACCGCGGAGGGGTACTACCTCGGCCCGACGATCATCGCCGACCTGCCGATCGACCACCCGTCGAGCTGCGAGGAGATGTTCGGCCCCGCCATCATCGTGCACGCCGCCGACTCCATCGACGAGGCCCTCGCGATGGCGCACGACACCGAGTTCGGCAACGCCGCATCGATCTGGACGGCCTCGGCCTCGACGGCCCGGCGCTTCGAGAACGAGATCCGCTCCGGCAACATCGGCATCAACACCTTCCCCGGCCCTCCGGCCAACCAGACCATGGGCGGTCTCGGACAGTCCTTCTTCGGCGAATCGCACATCTGCGGCGACGCGCCCCTGAGGTTCTACACCGAGGAGAAGCTCGTCTCCGCCCGCTGGTGAGCGGCGGCCCGCTCGCGGGCCCTCCCGCCCCATCTGCAACGCTCGAAAGGACGACAACATGACCAGGTTCATCACCGAGGATCCCGCGCTCGCGGCCGAGTACGGCCTGTCGTCGGCCGCCGTCGCGGGCGGGCTCGTGTTCGCCGCGTCGATGGCGCTCGACGGGGAGACGATGCAGCGCGAGGCCCGCGCCGTGACCATCGAGGACGAGACGCGCCTCTGCCTGCAGTACCTCGACGAGGTGCTCAAGACGGCCGGCACGACCGGGCTCGGCAGCATCGTGAAGATCAACTGCTACCTCGCCGACGACGCGGATCGGGCCGAGTTCTGGCGCACCTACGACGAGGTCTTCCAGGCCCACTCCCAGAAGCACGTGCGCATCACCCAGGTGGTCGGCATCGCCTGCGGCTGCCGCGTCGAGCTCGACGCGGTCGCGGTCGCGCCCGAGGCCGCCTGAGGCGGGTCGCCGTGACGGACCAGCCGACGGCCGGCGAGCCGACCCCCACGCAGCGCGCGATCGGCGACTTCGCGCCGGTCTTGACCGACCTCACCGACCGCGTGCTGTTCGGCGAGGTGTGGGCGCGGCCGGGGCTCCCGGACCGGGATCGCAGCCTGATCACCGTCGCGGCGCTCGTGGCCGGCGGCAACGTGGAGCAGCTGCGGTTCCACCTCCCGCGCGCGCGTGAGAACGGCCTGAGCGAGGCGGAGCTCGTCGAAGCGCTCACCCACCTCGCGTTCTACGCGGGCTGGCCGCGCGCGATCTCCGCCGTGACGCTCGCGAAGGAGCTGTTCGGGGACGCCGCGGAGACCTCCGGCTGAGGGGGAGCGCCGTGTCCAGGACCCCGGGCCGACGGCGCGCGCGCCGCGTCGCCGCGCTGCTCGCCGCCTGCGCAGCGGTGGTGCCGCTCGCCGCGTGCGGCGGCGGGGGCGGGCCCGTCGCGGGCGGCCTGCTCGACGAGGCGGCCTGCGCGCGCAATGCGGGGGCGGGCACCATCACCTACGTCTCCGGCTACGGCTACTCGGCGAGCGCCGGGCAGCTCGACGTGTTCCTCGCCGAGGAGCTCGGCTACTTCGACGACCTCTGCCTCGACGTCGAGATCAACGACTCCGGGGCGAACGGCCAGCAGCTCGTCTCGTCGGGCCGGGCCCGGTTCACGGCGCTCGGGTCCGCCTCCGACGTCATGCTCGCGGCCTCGGCCGGCGGGGACCTCACGGCGGTCGC
>NZ_JAIVPF010000029.1:0-7976 GCF_053528595.1 Leucobacter sp.
CCGTCGAGGACGACGGAGCCCCGCGTGATCTCGGTGCCGCTGCGGGTGTAGCCGAGCATCGCGGTGCCGACCGTCGTCTTGCCCGATCCCGACTCGCCGATGAGGCCGAGGATCTCGCCCGGGGCGACCTCGAAGCTCACCTCGTCGACGATGTTGACGTCGCGATCCTCGAGATCGACGCGCAGTCCCGAGACGACGACCGCGGGCTTCGCTTCGCTTGCAGTGCTCATTTCCTGCGCTTCTTTCGCTTCGTCCGTCGGGTTTCGATTCCGGCGGCCTGCCCGAACGCATCGGCCAGGAGGTTCGCGCCGATGGTGGCGAACACGATCCCGAGCACCGGGAGCATCACCGTCAGCGGGCTCGTGATGAGGGCGACCTGGTTCTCCTCGACCATCACGCCCCAGTCGACCGCCGGCGGTTTGCGGCCGAAGCCCAGGAAGGCCAGCGAGGCGATCGTGGCGATCGACCAGGTGAACCGGATCCCGAACTGCACGGTCAGCGGGGCGACGATGCCGGGGAGGATCTCGCGCCGCAGGATGCGCCAGCGGGGGGTGCCGATCATCTCCGCGTACTGCACGTAGCGCCGGCCGGTGACCGCGAGCGAGGACGCCTCGACCACGCGGGCGACGTACGGGATGTGGGAGATGGCCACGGTGAGGAGGATGATCCAGGGATTCGTGCCGAGGATCGACAGGAAGAGCAGCGCGAGCAGCAGCGCGGGGAAGGACAGCACGATGTCGAGGGTGCGCATGATGACACCGCCGACGGCGCCGCGCCAGTAGCCCGCGATCAGCCCGAGGATCGTGCCGACGCCGACGCCGACGATCGCGCAGGCGAGGGACATGAGCAGCAGCACGTCGCCGCCGCTGAGGAAGCGGCTGAGCACGTCGCGCCCGAGCGTATCGAGGCCGAACGGCCAGCCGGCGCCGGGCTGCGCGTAGGGCGGGCCGATGACCGTGGCCGGGTTGTGCGGCGCCACGCGCGGTCCGACGAACGCCACGAGCACGACGACGACCGTGAACGCGAGGCCGATCCGGCCCTCGGTGAGCTTCAGGGCATTGCGGGTGAGCTCGGCCAGCCCGCCCTTGCGCGGGCCCGGGGGCCGGCGGCGCCGGGGCGACTCGTCGATCGCTATGAAGCCCGTGACCTCGGGCATGGGTTCCTTCGCGGTCATCGCTTCCCCTTCCGCATCGTGGGCGTCATCGCGACGGTGCCCATGTCGGCGATGGCGTTCAGCAGGATGTAGAACGCGGCGAGCAGCAGGGCGAGCGCCTGCAGCACCGGCAGGTCGCGGCTCTGGATGGCCGAGATCAGCTGGTAGCCCACGCCCGGGTACTGGAACACGGCCTCGACCACGACGATGCCGCCGGCCAGGTACGCGAGCGACTGGGCGGCGACCTGGAACCAGGGGCCCGCGATGTTCGGCAGCGCGTGGCGCCAGATGACGCGCTTCTCGCTGACGCCCTTCATGCGCGCCATCGAGACGAACTCGCTGTCGAGCGTCTCGGCCATCGACGCGCGCACCGTGCGGGCGATGTAGGGGAGCGAGATGAGCACCAGCGTGAGGATCGGCAGCACCAGCAGGATCCACTGCTGCCACCACGGCTGGGACTGGTTCATGATCGACACGGCCGGCAGCAGCCGGAAGACGTTGGTGGAGAGCAGCGCGATGAGCAGCACCGCCACGACGAACTCCGGCAGGGCGACGAGCACGAGCAGCGCGGTGTTGGAGATGCGGTCCGGCAGCCCGTCGCGGCGCAGCGCCATCCAGACGCCGAGCCCGGTGGCGATCGGGATCGCGACGAGGCCCGTGAGCACGAGGAGCACGAGCGAGTTGCCGACGTTCGGCGCGATGACCTCGCCGACGGGCAGGCTCGATGCGAACGAGAGGCCGAGGTCGCCCCGCAGCAGCGAGGCCAGCCAGGTGAAGTACTGCTCGGGGAGGGGCGCGTTGAGGTTCATGCGCTCCCGCAGCGCCTCGAGCGCCTCGGGCGTGGCCGAGGCGCCGAGGCGCGCGACCGCGGCGTCGCCGGGCAGTGCCACGGTGGCCGCGAACACCGCGATGGAGATGACGAAGAGCGCGAACACCGTGAAGGCGAGTCTGCGCAGGACGAGTCCGATCATCGGGTCGCCTCCCGTCGGAGTCTGCGGCGGGAGGCCGCCGCGGGGGCCGCGCGGCCCGACCTGGCCGGCCGAGTGGAGGCGTGGAATGTCATTCGTGTCGACAAGTGGGCCCCTATGGTCTGAGAGTCTCGTACGCGCCACCGCAGTGTGGCGCCCTAGCCGATAGTTTATACCAACCGGTATGCATGTAAATAGCCGCGAGCGGCGTTTCGACGACGAACCCCGGCCCGGTGGAGGCCGGACCGGGGTTCGTCGTGCGGCTCCATCGCGCCGCCGGTGCGCCTACTGGACGAGCGAGACCTCCGAGAAGTCGCCGTCGTTCATGAAGCCGCGACCGAGGGTCGGCTCGATGCCGACCACCTTATCGGTGTGCACGTCGAGGATGTTCTGACGGCCCCAGACCGCCCAGGGACCCTCGTCGTAGAGGATCGGCGTGATCTCGTCGCGCATGATCGTCTCGTACTCGTCCTGGGGGCGCGCGATCGCCTCGGCGAACTTCGCCTCGAACTCCTCGTTCTTCCACCCGGTGTTGTGGTAATCGGCGTACGACAGCCACCAGTAGTAGGCCCCGTCGTACATGTCGATCGTGTTGGTGTAGTCGATCTGGAGGTCGTGCGTGAAGTAGCCCTCGTCGTAGAACTGGGCGATGTCGGTGACCTTGTCGATCTCGACCTGGATGCCGGCCTCCGCCACCTGCTGCTGGATGATCTCGGCCGAAGCCGTCATGCCCGGGATCAGCTCGCCGACGCGCAGCGTGACCTGCAGGTTCTCCTTGCCGGCCTCCTTCAGCAGCGCGCGCGCCCGTTCGAGGTCGCGCTCGCGCACCGGCGGGTCGCCCGCGGCGGAGTCGAACTGCGGGAAGACGCCGATGTCGTTCGCCACCGCACCGCGACCGGAGTACACGGAATCCACGAGCTGCTGGCGGTCGAGGGCGAGCTTGAAGGCCTCGCGCACCCGGTTGTCCTCGAAGGGCGCGCCCGGGCCCGACTGCAGCTCCACCATCATGATGTAGCCGGTCTCCGACTCCACCGTCACGAGGTTGTTCTGGCTCTCGATCTGCGGCAGCTGCGCCGGGAGGATGTTCGGGATCGCGTCGAGCTGGCCCGAGAGCAGCGCGTTGAGCGCCGACGCCGACGAGTCGAACGCGGTGACCTGCAGCTCGTCGAGGAAGGCGCCGCCGTCGATGCGCCAGTAGTCCTCGAAGCGCTCCCCCTCCCAGCGCTGGTTCGGCGTGAACGACTTGTACGTGAACGGCCCGGAGCCGATGGGCTCGGCCGGGTCGAAGCCGACCGGCACCAGCGAGGAGTACGAGGCCGTGAACGCGCTCGGCAGCTGCGAGTTCGGCGAGGTCAGCGGCACCCGCAGCGTGCGCTCGTCGAGCTTCTCCAGGCCCTCGAGGTCGATGACGCTCATGAGCGAGGCGGCCGAGAGCCCGCCCTCGAGGATGCGGCGGATCGTGAACTCGACGTCGTCCGAGGTGATCGGGCTGCCGTCGTGCCACACGGCCTCGCGCACCTGGATGATCCACACCGACTGGTCCTCGGGATCCTCGGGCTCGAATCGCTCCGCGAGGTACGGCACGAGGTTCATGTTCTCGTCGTTGTCGACCAGCGGGTCGAACATGGCGCGCTTCACCGCCGACGAGGCGCCCGTGCCGGTGCCGTGGGGGTCCATGTCGTACATCGCGCCGTCGGTCGCGGCCACGCGCAGCAGGCCGCCGCGCTGCTGCGGGCCGCTCGGAGCGCCTCCGCCCGTCTGGGTGCCCGGCCCGGCGCAGCCGGCCAGGATCGCGGTGGAACCGGCCGCGAGCGATATGCCGAGGAAGCCTCGGCGGCTCATGCGACGCAACTGGGTATTCGTCATGATCTTCCTCCTTGAAGTACTGACTGGTCGAACGCTGGGGGTGAGGGGTCGGGGGTGAGGGGTCAGCGGGCTGCGGCGACCTCGATCTGCACGCGGCAGTCGCCGGCGAGACCGAGGACGATGGTGAGATTGACCGGGTAGGGTCCCGGCGCGAAGGTCTCGTCGTAGGCGGTCGCGAACTCCTCGCGGTGCGATTCGTCGCTCAGATAGCAGGTGGTCTTGACCACGTCTGCGAGGGTGAGGCCCGCCGCCTCGAGCTGGCGCGAGATGCGCTCGAAGACCACGCGGGTCTCGTTCGCGATCGTGTCGGCCTCGGGGACGAGCTTCATGGTCGCCACGTCGATCGCGAGACTGGACGCGTAGACGATCGGAGTGGACTGCGCGGGATCGGACTGCGTCTGCTGGGGCTGTGTGCTGGCGGTCATGGTTCCTCCGTCATGAGTGGGATGGGTCAGGGGGGCGGCGCGCGGGGCTCAGGCCGCGAGCGCCGCCGGCGCGTGGCCGCCCAGCGCCGCGGTCGCCTCGTGGCCGGCGCGCACGACCCGGTCGATGTAGGCCCGGATCCCGTCCTCGCCCTCGGGCTTCGCGAAGCCGTACAGGGTGAAGGCGAACGCCGCCTTGCCCTCGGCGTCGAAGATGGGCACCGCGATGACCCGCACGGCCTGCGAGTACTCGTCGGTCAGCTCCTCGGGATCGTAGAGGAGATCGGTCATGAGCGCGCGCAGGTCCTCGGGCGGCATCGCCTGCGGGTCCGCGGCGAGCTTGTTGAGCGCGGCGGCGAACTCGCGCTGCGCGTCGTTGAGCAGGCCGACGGAGTAGCCGCGCGCACGCACGCGGGCGAGCCGGAGCTCGTTCTCCCGCCGGGTCTCACCGTCGGGTCCGGTGGCGAGCCACTCCTGCAGCTTCGCCTCGGGATCCCAGGCGGCGATCGCCGAGCCGTTGGGCGGGGTGAAGGGCAGCCGCGCCCCCACGAGGGTGGCGCGATCCTGCGCGTCGGGGCTCCCCGCGCCCGCGAGCACCACCAGGTCCTCGCCGAAGGCGGCGGTGGCGATGCAGCGCGACGACAGGTCGTCGGCCAGCCGCTCCATGATGGGGCGGATGAGGTCGACGGCGCGCAGCTGATCCGCGGTGATCTCGGCCGGGGTGTAGGCGGCCACCATCGAGTGGGGCGCGAAGCGGCCGTAGCCGCCCTGGAAGAACAGCAGCGGGAGCGAGCCGCTCTCGATGTCGAGCTCGTTGACGGCGCCCATCACGATGAAGTGGTCGCCGGCATCGATGACGTCGTCGAGCGTGCAGTCGATCCAGGCGACGGCGTCCTCGAGGATCGGGTTGCCGAGGGACGACTCGCGCACCGCGACCCCTGCGAAGCGGTCGGCGCCCTTCGCGGCGAACTGGCGGCAGAGGTGCTCCTGGTCGGCGCTGAGGATGTTGACGCAGAAGCGGCCCGCCGCCCGGATCTTGGGCCAGCTGCTCGACTTCTTGTCGGGGAAGAACGCCACGAGCGGCGGATCGAGCGAGACGGAGGTGAAGGTCCCCACGACGAAACCGGCCTTCGTGCCGTCCTCCTCGGTCGTCGTGATGACGCTCACGCCGGTCGGGTACTGGCCGAGAACGGTGCGGAACCACCGCGGGTCTGTCGGCTCACCAGGCATGTCGTGCCCCTTTCAATCGAGAATCGATCAACATACTGATCGGTATGTTAACCCCCCGGGTGCGGGACGCGCAATGCGCATTCTCCGAGAGGATGCCGGAAGCCCCGCGGACCCGCCGGGGCTTGCGTCGGAGGGGGGAGAGCGGGTAATCTTCAAACCGACCGGTCGGTTGGAGCTGATCGGATGAGACTTGCCCGGCGGCGTCGCCGGGCGCCCAGACAGACCGAAGACCGGTACGCAACCAGGAAACGGGGCAGACGATGCACACAGGACTGACGCTCATCTTCCAGAATCTCGATCGAGCCCGCGAGGATGCCGACGTCTACCGCCAGGAGCTGCGGTACGCCGAGCAGGCGGAGGCCCTCGGGTTCGACTCGATCTGGTCGCCGGAGCATCACTTCTCGAACTACGAGCTGACTCCCAACGTGCCGCAGTTCCTCTCCTGGGTGGCGGGGCAGACCTCGAAGATCCGGCTCGGCACCATGGTCTCCGTGCTGCCCTGGGGCGATCCCGTGCGCACCGCGGAGAACTTCTCCATGCTCGATCACCTCTCCGGGGGCCGCGCGATCCTCGGCATGGGCCGGGGCCTCGGGCGCATCGAGTTCGAGGGCTTCCGCGTGCCGATGAGCCACTCGCGCCGCCTCTACACCGAGTACGCCGAGTTCATCATGACCGCCCTCGAGACGGGCGTCATGGAGTACGACGGCGAGCTGCTCAAGCAGCCCCGCGTCGACCTGCGCCCCGAGCCCTACGCGAGCTACCGCGGCCGCACCTTCGCCTCCGCCGTCTCGCCGCAGTCGATCGACCTCATGGCCAAGCTCGGCATCGGCCTCATGGTGATCCCGCAGAAGCCGTGGCACACCGTCGAGAAGGAGCTCGAGGACTACCGCCACCGCTACGTCGAGCTCAACGGGGAGCAGCCGCCCAAGCCGATCATCGCGGTCTTCACCGGCGTCGGCGAGACCGAGGCGGAGGTGCAGGAGATGCGCGACGTCTACCTGCAGCGCTACGCGCTCTCGACGGTCGAGCACTACGAGTTCGACAACGTCGGCTTCGCCGAGATCGAGGGCTACGAGTACTACGCCGCCCTCGCGCGCAACATCGAGAAGCACGGCGTCGACGGCTTCGCCGGGTTCCTCGCGGACCTGCAGGTGTGGGGCACCCCGGATCGGGTCGTGGAGCGGATCCTCGAGTACGTCGACCGCCTGGACGCCGGCGGCGTGCTGATCATCCCCGCCTTCGGCAACATGCCCGAGGAGGTCGCCGACCAGAACTTCGAGCTGATCTCCCGCGAGGTGCTGCCGAAGCTCAAGGCATACGATGTGGGCGGCGACCTGGGTGTGCGCTACCCCGACTTCGACGACCCCTGACCACCACGAGACGTCTCCTGAACCGCGATCGACAGAGGGAACTCGACCATGACCAACGAACTCATCAAGCCCCAGCTCCTCATCGACGGCCGGTGGCGCGACGGCAGCGGCACCGACCCGATCGACGTCTTCGACCCCTCGACCGGCGCCCGGATCGCCGAGCTGGTCCCGGCCACGATCGCCGACGCCGATGCGGCGGTCGCCGCGGCGGCGGCCGCGTTCGGGCCGTGGCGGGCGCTCTCGATGGCGCGCCGCGTGCAGTACCTGTACCGGATGCGGCAGAACCTGATCGACCACTCCGAGGAGCTCGCGCGCACCATCACCCGCGACCAGGGCAAGACGCTCGACGAGGCCCGCGGCGAGGTGCTGCGCTCGTGCGACTTCCTCGAAGCCGCCATCGCGGCGCCCATGCTCGCCAGCAGCACCTCCGGCAACATCGCCGGCAACCTCGACTTCAAGCATCTGCGCGAGCCCCTCGGCGTCGCCCTGGCGATCACGCCGCTGAACTTCCCGGTGATGAACCCCACCCTCTTCGTGGGCTGGGCGCTCGTCACCGGCAACACCCTCGTCGTGAAGCCCTCGGAGCAGGATCCGCTCGCCTCGACGCACGCGCTGCAGCTGCTCGCCGAGGGCCTGCCCGACGGCGTGCTGAACGTCGTCCAGGGCCGCGCCGACGTCTCGCAGCACCTCGTGAGCCACCCCGACGTGGCCGTCGTCTCGTGCATCACCTCCACGCCGGTCGCGCGGTCCATCTACCGCACCGCGACCCAGCTCGGCAAGCGCGTGCAGGCCAACGGCGGCGCGAAGAACCCGATCGTGATCGCGGCCGACGCCGACCTCGACGCCGCGGCGGAGGGGGTCATCACGAGCGCATTCGGCATGGCCGGTCAGCGCTGCCTCGCGGGCACCCGCATCATCGTGGAGCGCCCGGCCTACGACGACTTGGTCGAGCGCGTGGCGAAGCTGA
>NZ_JAIVPF010000030.1:0-11780 GCF_053528595.1 Leucobacter sp.
ACGGCGTTGGCGAGCCCGACGAGGAGCAGGGCGATGCCGCCGTGCACGAGTGCGATCGACGCGGTGCTGACGACGCGCTGCAGGATCGCGGCGCCCCGGGAGCGGGCCGGCACGACGGGCGCCGGCGAGCGCAGGTACTCGAGGCAGGCGGCGACGATCGCCGCGAGCCCGGCGAAGAGCAGACCGATGCTGCCGGGCGACACGGGAGCCCAGAGCGGGGTGTCGCCGTGGAACACGACGAGTCCGGTGACCGCCGCGCACAGGGCGGCGGCGAGGGCGGCCGCGAGCGCCCGCGTCTCGCGGCGGGCGCCCGGGCCGTCGCGGAAGCTCTCCTCCCCCGGGTAGAGCAGGCGGAAGAGGCCGTCGACGGTGCTGCGCGTGCCTGAGCGAGGTGCGTCCATGGCATCAGTGTAGGGTCGGCGTCGACCGCTCGGTGAGACGCAGGAAGCCGGAGAGCGCTGCGAGGCCCTCGGCGCTGCCCGGCAGCCCGTCGCCCAGGCGATCCGACGACACCAGGTGCGCCGCCCACTGCGCCCGGCTGATGGCGACGTTGAGCCGGTTGCGCATCAGCAGGAACTCGAGGCCGCGCGGTACGTCCTCCGGGCTGGAGGCGGCGAGCGTGACGATCGCGATCACCGCCTCCTGTCCCTGGAACCGGTCGACCGTGCCCACGCGGACCCGCCCGTGCCCGGCCGCCGCGAGCGCCTGGGCGACGCACTCGACCTGCGCGTTGTAGGCGGCCACGACGATCAGGTCCTCCTCCGCCAACCCGCGGTGCGTCCCGCGCTCGAGCAGCCGGCCGCGCAGGCTCTCGCGCACCACGCGCACGACCTCCTCGGCCTCCTCGGGCGAGCTCGTCGCGTTGCCCGAGTGGCGCACGGGGTGCCACACGAGGCCCGCGGGGCCCGCACCCGTCGCCTCGCGCCGCGCGGCGCCCTCGTGCGCGCGGAGCCGCCCCTCGTATGCGAGTTCGGAGACGACCTCCGCGAGTTCCGGGCGCATGCGCCGGGTCTCGGCGAGGAAGTACCCGAGCTCGGAGGGCATGGTGCCGTGCTCGCCCAGCAGCCAGCCGAGCGCCGAGGCGTCGACCGGTTCGGGGTGACTGCCCTGCGACACCTGCGGCAGCTGCTGCGGGTCGCCGAGCAGGAGGAGGCGCTCGGCGGCGACGGCGGCCGCGATGGTGGGCGCCAGCGAGAACTGACCGGCCTCGTCGATCACGAGGAGGTCGAGACCGCGGCGCTCGAAGCGGCCCTCGTTGCTGAAGTCCCACGCGGTGCCCCCGACCACGCAGCCGCGCCCCGCCGCGCGGTGTCCCGCCGTGAAGCGCGCGTGCCCGTTCCTCGGCAGCACCGTGTAGCGGGGCCCCGCCTCGTCCGGGCCGAGCGAACCGCCCTGCGGCACCTTGCCCACGAGCGCCGGGTCGAGCCCCGCCGCGACGACTCCGTCGAGCACGTTCTCGACCACGCGGTGCGACTGCGCCACCACGCCGATCCTCCAGCCGTCGCGCTCCACGAGCTCCCGGATCACACGCGCCGCGAGATAGGTCTTGCCGGTGCCGGGCGGCCCCTGCACGGCGACGTAGCTGCGGTCGAGGCGGCGCAGGCTGGCGACGACGGCGCCGATCGTGCCGGCGTCCGTCTCGCCCGCGAGGGCGTCGCGCGCGTCCTCCGCGCCGGGCGGCACGAGGCCCGCACCCGCCGGCAGCCGCGGTCGGGCGCGGCGGATGAGATCGACGACGGGATCGTGCGGGAAGCCGCCGCGATCGAGGGACGCGGCCAGCGCCGCTCCCCACTCCTCGATGGCCCCCTTCTGCGCGCCGGCGGGCGGCGGCGGACCCGGCACGAGCGCCATCGGCAGGGCGTCGTAGCGCTCCGCGGCGCCGGCGGACTCCTCGACCGTCACGCCGTCGTCGAAGCGCTCCACGATCCTCACGCGCCGCGCACCGCGGGCGCCCGGGGCCGCGCCGGGCTGCGGGAACGGCGCCGGGTGCTCGTAGAGCAGATACGCCTCTCCGCCCCGCAGGCTGCTGCCGGGCGCGATCTCGCCGCGCAGGCGCAGGCGCCGGCGCTCGGCACGGGCGCGCGGCGGCACGGACCAGTCCTCCTCCACCCGGCTGAGCGCCGGATCCACGATCATCGCGTCGCGGGTGTCGGCCCAGTCCTCGACCGGGTCGACGAGCCGTGCGAAGTGCGCCCACCAGAACGCCTTCTGCTCGCGCTGGTGATAGTCGATCGCGCTCGCGGCGAGCGCGGCGGCGGAGCGGTCGGACTCGGAGGACGCGGCGGCGGCGTGCCCGGCGAGCGCGGCGGCGACCGCGCTGAGCTCGAGCGCTGGGCCCTGCTCCTCGTCCACCGCGTTCGGCGGATAGGGGCTCACCCCGTGTGCGGCGGCGATCTCGAGCAGCCAGTCGCGCAGCCGCAGCGTCGAGAGGCAGTCGTAGCGGTTGTAGTCCGCGATCGCGTCGAGCCGCCGCTGCCCCTCGGCGCGCTCGGCGGCGTCGTCGGACGCGAGCTGCGCGCTCGCCTCCGCGTACTCGGTGACCGACTGGGCGCCGCTCGTCACCCCGTCCTCGTCGCGCAGCTGCTCGCCCATGTACAGCGGCTCGAGCTTCTTGATCGAGTAGGAGCGCGAGCCGATGCGGAGCGCCCGGCGCACGACGGGGTACAGGTCGACGAGCACGTGCTCGCGCAGCAGCCCGTCTACCTCGGCCTCGCCGACGCCGTGCCGGGCCGCGATCGCGAGCAGGTGGGTGCGCTCGTAGGCCGCGTAGTGGTAGATGCGCATGCCCGGGTGGCGTTCGCGGCGCTCGGCGACGAACGCGAGGAAGTCGAGCAGCGCCCGCTTCTCGGCCTCGAGATCGTGCGCCCACAGCGGCGTGAAGGCCTCGCGGGCGTCGATCATGCCGAAGAGGTAGTCGAGGCCCCACCTCGCGGACTCGTCGTCTCCGGGCTCCCGGTACATGGGATCCCCTTCGAAGTCGAAGAAGAGGTCGCCCGCGTCGGGTCGCGGGATCGCGGCGAGCGCGGCCGCATCGACCACGCGCACCGGCGGCCGCTCCCCCGGCACCGCCTCGAGCTGCACAGCGGCCTGGGCCGCGACGCGCTCCAGAGCGGCGTCGGCGACGCCGTCCACGGAGCGGGACCCGCCTCCCGCCAGCGCCGCGACCGCGTCGATCGTGTCGAATCCGGCGGCGACGAGCGCGTCGCGCTGCGAGCGCCGGATGCCGGCGATCAGCAGCGGGTCGCGCGTGCGCACCACCTCCGGTTCGCACACCTCGCAGCGCCCGCAGGCCGAGACGCCGGCCGCGCCCCAGGCCACGGGCGCGCCGCTCTCGCGCCTCCCGTCGGCGCCGAGGGCTCCGTACCGCTCGAGCAGGATGCGGTGCAGCCGCTCGCGCCGGGCCCGGAACACCGGTGCGATGTCGGCGATCAGGTGCCGGGACCGGGCCCCGTCGCCGAGGATCAGCACCGCCTCGGGCGAGACCGGCACGCCGATGCGCTCGAGCTGCTCGGCGTAGGCCGCGAGCTGCATCAGCGCGGTGACCTTGGCGCGGCGGGCGAGTTTCGCGTCCTGCACCTCGTACGCCCCGTCTGCGCCCCGCTGCAGGAAGTCGGCGAAGCCGACGAAGCCGATCTCCGGCTCCCCCGCGCCGGCGGGGCGCTGCACGGGCTCGAAGAAGGTGGCCTGGAACACCACGTCGGCGCGACCGCTCAGCGCCTCCCGGGTCCGCTCCGCGACGGCCGCCAGCTCGGCCTCGTGCATCGAGTCGGGGCGCGGGATCTCCACCACACCGCCCGTCGCCGCGGATCCGGACCCCCAGAGGGCCCGGTAGGCCTCGAGGGTGCGCGCCTCGTGGGCGTCGCCGAGCCGGGCCGCCCGCGCGAGCATCGGATCGTCGTCGGGCGGCACTTCGACGTCGCGGCCGAGCTTCGCGTCCACCCGTCGCAGGAACGCGAACTCGCACGCGCTCGCGGCGGTGAGGTCGCTCGCGCTCGTCACGATCCGATGCGCGTGCGCACCGTCGCCCGTCGCCTCGGACCGTCTCTGCACGAACATGGCCGCCTCCTCTCCGCGGACCGGGGCCGCGGCTCCTCCGAACCTACCGGCACCCCCGGACATTCGCCGTCGCGCGGCGCGGCCTGCGCGCGCTCACAGCGAACCGTGGGGCGGGCGGCGTTTCCGCGGCCCCCGGTGTGGCATAGGCTGTGAACCACAACCGCATCGGGGAGAGGATCTCGCAGACCGTGTCCTATCGCGCACTCCATCGCACGCTCATCGGAGCCGTCGCGCTCGCCGGCTCCCTCGCCCTCGTGCTCACCGGCTGCACCGCCGGGGGCGCGCAGTCCGGGGGCGCCGAGAACGGCGGGTTCGCCGATGACGGCTGCACGCAGGTGATCGTCGCGACCTCGTCCGAGAAGGTCAACCTCATGGAGGAGCTCGGGCAGGGGTTCAAGGATTCCGCCGAGCACGAGGGACTGGATCAGTGCGCGACGGTGCACCCGATCAACGTCGCCTCCGGCAAGGCCGCCCAGTACCTCTCCGACTCCACGGAGACGTGGGCGCTCGGCGACGAGACCGCGCCGTCGATCTGGTCGCCGGCGTCGACCGTGTGGACCGACCGCGTCGCCTCCATCGCCGGGGAGCGGGTCGTCGCCGGGGCCGAGAGCTTCGCGAAGACCCCCGTGGTCTTCGGGATCCCGGAGTCGATGGCGAAGGCGCTCGGGTACCCCGGCACGGAGATCGGCATCGCCGACATCCACGATCTGATCGCGGATCCCGACGGCTGGGGCGCCGTGGGCAAACCGATGTGGGGCTCCTTCAAGATCGCGAAGACGAATCCGAACAGCTCGACCACCGGCATGTCCACGCTGCTGATGCAGGCCTACGCCGCCTCGGGCAAGACGCAGGACCTGACCGCCGCCGACATCGCCGCGGCCGAGGAGTTCTCGCGCGTGTTCGAGTCCGGGGCCATCCACTACGGCGACACCACGGGCAAGGTGCTGCAGAACCTGGTCGACAAGACCACCGGCAGCGGATCCTCCTACGTGAGCGCGATCGCGCTGGAGGAGACGTCGCTCTACAACTACAACATCGGCAACCCCGACTCGCACACGGTGCAGCCCGGCGAGGTGCTGACCCCTCCCGAGGAGAAGCTCGTCGCGGTCTATCCGAGCGAGGGCTCGATGTGGAGCGACAACCCCGCGGTCGTGCTCGACACCGACTGGGTGACGCCCGAGCAGCGGCTCGCGGCCGACGCCTTCGTGCAGTTCCTGCACACGGCCGAGGCGCAGCAGGAGCTCCCGAAGTACGGGTTCCGCCCCCTCGACGACGGCGTCGACGTCAGCGCATATCTCAACTCCGACGTGGGCATCGACCCGGCGCAGCCGGCGCTCTCGCTGCCGCAGCCGTCCCCCGAGGTGGTGTCGGCGGCGATCGATCAGTGGGCCCTGATCCGCAAGCCCTCGGCGATCCTGCAGGTCATCGACATCTCGGGGTCGATGGACGAGAGCATCGGGGGCAACCGGACCCGCCTCGACGGCGCCATCGAGGGGGCGACCACCACGCTCGGGCAGGTCCGCTCCACCGACGAGATCGGCGTCTGGGCCTTCACCACGGGACTCACCTCGCAGATCGACGACGCGCGGGTCGACGGGATCGGAGTCGTGCGCCCCTTCGGCCCGCTCGGCGGAGACAAGGAGGGCCTGCAGGACGACATCCGGGACCTCGCGCACAGCCAGCGCGCCGGCACGCCCCTGTACGACGCGATCGCGGCGGCCTACGACTACATGCGGGGGCACGCCGAGACCGGCCGCATCAACGCCATCGTCGTCCTCTCCGACGGCGAGGACACCGACTCGGTGATCCGGCTCGAGTCGCTGATCCAGCGGATCAACGCCGACCAGAAGGAGGGCGGCAACAACAAGCCCGTGCGCATCTTCGCGATCGCGTACTCCGAGGGCGCCGACATCGAGTCGCTCGAGAAGCTCGCGCGCGCCTCGGGCGGTCAGGTCTTCAACGCCTCCGATCCGACCAAGATCACCGAGACGTTCCAGTCGGTCATGAACAACTTCTAGACGGCGATCGTGCGACCCATCACAGCGACCCTCACCGCGAGCCTCACCGGCCTCGCGCTCGCCGGCGCGGCCGCACTCGCCCTGGTCGCCCCGGCGAGTGCCGTGACCGACGCCGACGAGGTCGTCGCCGCGTGCGGCGACCGGGTCGTCTGCCAGTTCGACGGCGCGTCGATCTCGAACGCGGCCGAGCTCGAGAGCGCACTGCCCGAGGGCGTGCGCGTGGTCGTGATCCCCCAGCCGGACCAGGCCGAGAACGTGCCCTCGAGCACCCTGGCCGCGCAGCTCAGGAGCGCCACCGGATCCGACACCGTCATCGTCATCGAGGACCACCCGGCGACGGATCGCTTCGCCGTGGCCTCCGACGACGCGACGGCGATCACCGAGGCGCTCTACTCGCAGTCGGAGGCGGACGGCGGGATCGCGGTGGCCGCGGTCGAGAGCATGCTGATCCCCGGCGCCGAGCAGCCCCGGGCCGACGCCCCGGTGAGCGGCGGGATCGTGATCGGCGGAGCGGCCCTCGTGACGGTCCTCGTGGTCGCCGGCGGCCTCGCGATGCTCGCGCGGAAGCGGCGCCGCGACCGGCGGGCGCGCGGGATCGCGGGATCCCGACGGGTGGAGAAGGAGCTGAGCGCCGCCCTGAGCGGCGAGAACGGCGAGTTCGTGCGGGAGGCCATCGCGGAGCTGCGCGAGCGCGCCGCGGCGTACCCGGATCTCGGCGCCGGGATCTCCGCGCTCGCCGACCACGTCTCCGAGCTCATGATCCGCGTGCGGAAGCGCGGCACGGAGCAGCAGACCCGGCTGCTGCAGGCGCAGTACAAGGACACCCTCTCCAAGCTGCTGAAGGCGCTGGGAGACGATTACTACGGCGACATCACCCGCAATCCGAGATTCTGGAACGACGCCGAGAGCCGCCTGGAGGAGGTGCGGCGCGCGGTGGACTCGGTCGATCGGCAGGCCGTCGAGAACATCAAGCAGGTGAACGAGTCGCGCGACCTCGAGTTCAAGGTCGCGCTCGACGCGCTCACCCGCACCGTCGCCGAGGCGAAGCTCTCGGACGTCTACACCGACCGCCAGAAGCCGTAGGCGGCCTCATGAGCTCGGTGTTCCTCACCCCTCGGTTCGCGGCCATCGCCCTGCTGGGCGCCGGCCCCGCCGCGCTGCTCGGCCTCGTCGGCGTGCCGGTGCTCGCGGCCCTCGGCGGCTGGGCCGCGCTGTGCGGCCTGGCGGCGGCGGCCGACATCGCGCTCACGCCCAGCCCGCGCCGGGTCGAGGTCACCCGCCGCGGGCCGGCGACGGCTCTGCGCGACGAGCCCGTGCGGATGCTCATCGGGCTGCGGAACCTCGGGACCCGGGAGATCCGCGGTGCGGTGCAGGACACCTGGCCCAAGCACGCGCTCGTGCGGGCGGGCGCCCATCCCTCGGGAGGCGAGGGCGCGGGATCCGCGTCGTCGCCGTGGATCCCCGTCGTGGCCGCGCCGGGCGAACCGCTCAGCATCCCCTTCGCGCTCGCGCCGAGACGGCGCGGCACGCTCCGCAGCGGCTACATCGCCGTGCGGGCCCGCGGGCCGCTCGGCCTGGCGGGACGCGAGACCCGGCATCCGCTCCCCGGGACGATCTCCGTGTCCTGGAGGCCGCGCCGCACCTCCCGGGCCGTCACCGATGCCCGGCCGGCACCCGACCTGGCCGCGGAGCATCTCCGCGCCATCGACGCGGCCAACGGCGCGACCCTCGCCCGCGCGCTCGACGAGCTCCGGTTCTTCGCGGGACTCTACGGCGGCAGCGGGGCCGTCCCGGCCGACGGCGCGGCGATCCCCCTCATCGGCGCGGTCTCGGAGTACCTGCCCCGGCTGACCGGCCGGGAGACGGGCCCGGATCGCAGCGGGCGCCTCCGGCCGCTCCTCGGGCACCTCTCGGACCTCTTCGCCCGCGCCCAGCAGGGACCCGAGCAGCAGCAGCGCCTCCTCGTCTCCCGCTACGCGGAGACGCTCGCGAAGCTCGCCCCCCTCCTCTCCGAGGACTACTACGGCGATCTCCTGCGCAATCCCGGCTACTGGAGCGATCCCGAGCAGCGCATCGCGCAGGTGCTGCGGGCCGTCGAGGCCGTCGACCACGAAGTCGTCGAGAACATCCGGCAGCTGAGCGAGTCCCGCGACATCGAGTTCCGGGTGGCGCTCGAATCGCTCACACGCCCGCAGAACGGCGCCCGGCTGTCCGACGTCTACCGAGACCGGGAGCCATGACCGCCCCCGCGCGAACCGGCCGAACCCGGCACCCGACCCCGCAGCCCACCGAACCCCACCCCGCACGTCCTTGGAGGAGACCGATGTCAGAGCAGACCGTTGCAGTCGATTTCGCCGCGCTCTTGGAGCCCGGCGATACGCAGGGCGAGGAGGTGCGGGCCACTCCCCTGGAGCTCGCGATCGCCGAGGTGCCAGCCGGCGAGGTCGACGTCGCGGATCCGCAGGACGCCGCGTTCAAGTTCCGCAGCCTGCTCACCCCGAAGCAGCTCGACGACCTGCGGCGCGGGGCACCGGCCCTGGCGCGCAAGTTCACCGAGGACGTGAACCAGATCGTCACCTTCGGCGGCCCCGTCATGGAGAAGATGAACAGCGCATCGGTGCAACTGCTCGAGGCGCAGCGCGACATCAGGGTGCCCGAGGCCGACGCGGTCGTCAACGACATGCTGCGCACGATGGACGGCTTCGAGAAGAAGTGGCGGTCCCAGAAGCTGGAGAACGCGGTCGACACGGTCGTCGGCTGGTTCAAGAAGGGCCGCTACACGCTGACGACCATGATCCGCGAGTCGAAGCCCATCGCCGACAAGATCGACCTGGCCGAGGTCAAGCTGCAGGAGATGGAATCGGCCCTGGCCGACAACATCACGCGCGGCCAGCTGCTCCACGAGCAGACCCTCGCCCACATGGACGACGTCGTGGCGGTGCTCGCCGCGCTCGAGCAGGTCATCGAGGAGCTGCGCAAGGAGTTCGACGAGGCCGACGCCGCCCTGCGCGCCGCGGAGGGCTCCGGATCGGAGTCGGTGGTCTACCGCGGCGAGACCATCACCACGAGCGAGCTGCGCGAGATCCACAGCAAGCTGTCGTTCGTGCTCTCCGAGACCGAGAAGAGCTGGTCCGACTGGCGCTCGCAGTTCTTCCTGGGCTTCGCCCACGCACCCGCGACCCGCAACCTCATCGTCACGACCTTCGCGCTGCGCCGGCGGCTCGCGACGTTCCGCACCATGGGCCTCCCCTCCGCCCGGCAGTCGCTCGCCCTGTGGCAGCAGGCCGCGTTCGCGAAGGAGGGCGCGGAGCTCGGGGCCTCGGTGCAGGAAGGGACCAACAAGCTCGTCCAGGGCGCCTTCGCGGAGACCGCCAAGTCGGTCGAGATGGTCGCGAACGCCTCGCAGGCCCCGGTGATCACCGAGGAGACGATCTGGACCGTCATCGACTCGGTGAAGGCCCAGTGCAGCGCGATCGTCGAGGCCGACCGCACCGGCCGGGCGCTGCGCGCCCGCAACCTGCAGGCGCTCGAGCGGGGCGAGGCCGTGATCGAGGACGCGGTGATCGTGTCGCAGCGCGCGATCGCCGACGCGAGCCGGCGCGGCACGGACGCCGGGACCTCCGCGACCGCGCCGAGCGCCGCCGCCGACGACGGGGACGACCTCCTCGGCAAGCTGACGCGCTGACGCGCGGCACCGTCGGCTACAGCCGCGCGATCTCGTCGATGTCCTCGAGGAACGCGGCCTGCTGCTCCTCCGAGACGGTGGCGCGGGTCACCGCGAGCGCGGAGAGATAGTCGTCCGTCGTCAGCTCGGCGCGCTCCTCCGGGCGGCGGCCGACGCCGGTGGCGAGCGCCCGTGCGAGCGCCTCCTGCGAGGCCCGCCGGGCCGCGTACTCGATGTCGGCCGGGGTGAGCCCGTCGCTCTCCGCCACGAGCCGGGCGAAGTCGACCTCCGCGGCGATCTCCGAGGGCACGTAGCGGCGCCAGATCGCCTCGCGCGCCTCGGCGTCGGGCAGGCCGATCGGCAGCACGTAGTCGAAGCGCCCGTGCCGCAGGAACGCGGCGTCGAGCCCGCGCACGAAATTGGTGGCGCAGATGAGCAGCATGCCCTCGCGCGCCCGGAAGTCGGCGACGATCTTCAGCAGCTCGTTGGTCACGCCCTGCGTCGGGGTCGGCGGGTCGCTGCGGCGGGAGGCGATCTCCTCCACCTCGTCGATGAACACCACGCCGTGCTCGAGCTCGTCGATGCGCTCGAAGACGCTGCGCAGCGACGACGCCATGCTGTTCTTCCCGTCGCCGAGCCGCGAGGGGAACACCTCGACGAAGGGCCAGTCGAGCCGCGACGCCACCGCCTTCGCGAACGTCGTCTTGCCCGTGCCGGGCGGACCGAAGAGCATCACCGCCCGCGGCGGCACCACGCCGTAGCGGTCGGCGAGGTCGGGCTGCGCGAGCGGCGCGACCAGGCGCTCCTCGAGCAGCTGCTTCTCGCCGCGCATGCCCGCGACGTTCTCCCAGAGGTGACGGGGCAGGATCCGGCCGCCGAGGTCCTTGAGCAGGTCGAGCTCGCGCCGCTGCACCGGCATCTGGCGCTCGAGGTAGCGCAGGCTGTGGCGCAGCTGGAAGCCGTTGGAGGTGAGCAGGTCGAGGCGGCTCCCCTCCGGCATCAGCACGGAGAGCGTGGAGAGGCCGATCGGCGCCATCTTGCGCTCGAGGGCGTCGAGCAGGGCGCCCGACACGTTCTCGGACCGGGCGTTCTCCGAGATCCCGAAGAACACGATCCAGCCCTGCGCGTGGGCCGCGCGCCCGACCGCCGCCGCCACGATGACCTCGTCGCGCACGGCGACGACGGCGTGATCCTCGCGGCAGGAGGCCGTGACCTCGGCGAGCGAGTACACGGGCTGCTCGGAGGAGGACCGGGCCTCCCACCACAGGCGGACGACCGCGTCGAGGTCGTCGTCGTGAAATTCGCGGATGTGAATGCGTCCCATGCAGCGATCATGCCAGATGCACCCGCGACCGGGAGGATGCGCCCGTCGGTGCAGAACCCGGGATCTTCTGCGAATCAGCAGAAACCTCGGCCCGGCGCCGCCGGATCCGCTAGGCTGGAATCACGGGCCGGTGCACACCGGCCCTATCGTCGCTGATATTCATGCGCCGGATCCCTCATCGCGGATCGGCGCCGGCGCCCACGGGCCCACAGACTCTCCGCGGCGAACGGATGCGCGATCCCGCGCACTCGCCGATTCAGCAGCGACGCACGACGGCCGGTCCGCCGCCGCACCCCGGGGTGCCGGCGCGCCGAGCGGCCACCGCGCCGCTGCACGAACACGAAAGGTCCCCGTGACCGAACAGACCACTCCCTCGCCCTCCTTCATCGAGCTCGGGGTGCCCGAGCCGATCGCGCACGCGCTCGAGAAGAACGGCAAGTCCTCCCCCTTCCCCATCCAGCGCGACACGCTCCCCGATACCCTCGCCGGCCGCGACGTGCTCGGCCGCGGCCGCACCGGCTCCGGCAAGACCATCGCCTTCGGCATCCCGCTCGTGGCGAACCTCGCCGACGGCGCGCAGGCCAAGCGCCGCCCGAGCCGGCCCCGCGCGATCGTGCTCGCCCCGACCCGCGAGCTCGTCACGCAGATCGCCGAGACCGTCAAGATGCTCGCCGACCCCGTCGGCGTCAAGGTCACCACGATCTTCGGCGGGATCCCG
>NZ_JAIVPF010000031.1:0-17987 GCF_053528595.1 Leucobacter sp.
ATCTACTCGGCACATGACTCGTGTTTCTCGTACGGTGACACGGAACATGTCCATGCTGCTCGACGATGAGATGTTCGGCAGGTAAACCGGATAGGACACGTCGGGTTCATCGAGGAGCCTGACGGTCGCCACCTCCGTCCGCCCGCCCATCTTTCCCCGGTCCTCCCGGCGTACCTCATAGTCGCAAGGGTCAGCGGCTTGTGACGTTGGTCCCGCAGAGAGGAGGTCGATGATGGCGAGGGACGAGGAGGTGCAGGCTGCGCGGGATGCGAAGCTCGAACGACTCCAGGAACGGTTGATGGCTGCTGTCGGCCGGCTTGTCTCAGGTGAGGACTGGAAGCGGGCGCTGTCTTTTGCGGCGAAGTTCCGGTCGCGTTCGGTGAACAACTCGTGGCTGATCTTCGCGCAGCATCAGGCGGCGTGGGAAGCCGGCAAGGTTCCTGATCCGATGCCGACGTATGTGGCGGGGTTCCGGCAGTGGGAGCAACTCGGCCGCCACGTAGAGAAGGGCCAGAAGGGGTACGCGATCCTCGCCCCGGTGGTCGCGAAGTTCGCGTCGAGAACTCCGTCAAATCCGGTGTCGTGGCGCCGGCTCGCGCCCCGCGAAGCGCCGCAGCCAGGCGAGAAGGTGAAGTCGGAGATGGTCGGCGCGAAAGTCGCCTACGTCTTCGACATCTCCCAGACCACCGGCCCCGATGTGCCCCTCCCGCCGACCCCGCAGCTCCTCGCAGGTGAGGCGCCGGCCGGGCTCCGCGAGGGCCTGATCCGGCAGGTCGAGGAGGCCGGGTTCATGTTCCTGCCGGTGCCACACGAGGGCATGATCCACGGCGCGAATGGCATCACGAAGTTCGATGATCGTCAGGTCGCGGTGCGCATGAACATGGACGATGCCGCCCAGGTGAAGACGCTCGTGCACGAGCTGGCGCACGTAAAGATGCACGGCCCCGACCAGGAGGAGTCGCGGCAGCATCGCGGGATCGGCGAGGTGGAGGCCGAGTCGGTCGCGCTCATGGTCAGTGCCGCGCACGGCATGGATACGAGCGCCTACACGATCCCGTATGTCTCGGGATGGGCGATGGCCGCCAACGGGAAGAACCCGATCCAGACCGTGCAGGCCACGGCCGAGCGCGTGCGGAAAGTCACGCTCGAGATCCTGGACCAGCTCGACACCGTGCAAATCAGCGATGGCACCCCGCCCAGTCTCACCCGAGACGACCCCGATCGCACGGCCGCGAAGCAGGCCGAACGGAAGACACCGGCACGCGCTGCTGCACGGAAGCCCTCGCAGCCGGCGCGATCCTTGAGCGCGGTTCGGGGGCTGTGATGGATGCCGGACAGCTCCTCTCCCCGGCCGCCGGCCTGTCGCTGGCGGATGCCGCGCAGCACTATGCAAGTCTCGGAGTGCCGGTGTTCCCGTGCGTGCCCGGTGAGAAGCGGCCGCTCGTGGCGCACGGCTTCAAGGACGCGACCGCCGCCCCTGCCCAGGTGGGTGCGTGGTGGCGGCGCTGGCCGGAGGCGAACATCGGCATCCCGACCGGGCCCGCCTCCGGGATCGAAGTCGTCGATGTCGACGTGAAGGGAGACGAGCCGCGCGGGCCCGTCTCTTGGCAGCGCGCAACGCAGGCCGGCTTCCTCGACGGCTGGGCCGCGCACGTGGTCACCCCGTCAAGCGGACTGCACGCCTACTATCCGGCGGCGGACATCGAGCAGCATTCCTGGGCGTCGGGCAACGCGCAGCTCGACTTCCGGGGCACCGCCGGCTACATCGTCGCACCGCCATCGCGCACCCTCGTCGACGGGCAGGTGGCCGCGTATCAGCTCCTCGATCTCGCCACCGGCGAAGTGCAGCCGGTGGATGCGGCCGCGTTGCGGGAGTTCCTCGACCCGCGCCCGGCGCGGCCGGCGTGGCAAGGGCTGCCGTTCCGGGGCACCCTCGAAGAGCGCACCCAGCGCATTGCGGCCTGGCTTGGCGGGCGGGAGGTGAGCGAACGAAACCAGGGCCTCTACTGGGCTTCCTGCCGTCTGGCCGAGAACGGCGCCAGCCTCGGGGAGGCGTTCTCGGCGCTCGGTCCGGTCGCCGAGCAGATCGGGCTCGCACCTCGGGAGATCGAACGCACGATCCGCTCCGCATATCGCAGCCCCGTCTCGTCCTCCTCGCCGACGCTCGCACAGGCACAGCCAGCCGCTCAGCGGGAGCCGGTCGATCGAGGTCGGGGGCTCGCATGAACGACGCGAAGACCCGGCGGGATGGCCGTCTGGTGGTGATGACTGCGGTCGCGGGCACGGTGCTGATCGCGGCGGGAGCGTTCTGGCTCAGCTTCACCTCGCTCGCGGATCTCGCGCGCCGGTCTGGGATTGAAGCAGGGCAGGCGTGGGCGTGGCCGCTGATCGTGGACGGCATTATTGTCGTGGCGACCGTCGCCGTCGTTGCCCTCTCGGGGAGCCGGGTCGCGTGGTATCCGTGGCTGCTGCTGATCTGCGGGGCTGGGCTGTCGGTGACGGCGAACTCTATTCATGCGATCTTTGCCGCCGACGCGGACGTGCCCCCGGTGCTCGCCGCCTCGGTCGCCGCCGTGCCGCCGCTCGTGCTGCTCGCGATCACGCACCTCACAGTGATCCTTACCCGATACCAACCCGCCACCGAGGGAGCCATATCGGCTGATGTCGACTCCAAGGTGCCGCTAATCGGCGTGCCTGCGATCGTCGCGCCGCCGGAGCACGAGCCCATGGCGATTCCGGTGCAGGATCACGTCGAGGCGAGCGAGGCCGTGCCAAATGGTTGGCCCGGCCGCGAGGTCGCCGGGGCGCTGCGAGCAGGCGGCTGGTCGAACAAGAAGATCGCCCGCTACCTCGAAGTCCACCCCTCGACCGTCGGCCGATGGTTCGCCCATGACACCGACCACCCAGGCGACTCGGGTGACCCCGAAGCCACATCGATGCAGCATCCCGCTGATGCGACATCCACCGAGAACGAGGAGGAACCCTCATGAACCCTGAATACGAGCCCGCCGGCGGGCCGGAGGCGGCGCGGTCGCGCCTGCACCCTGCGCTCGCGGCGGCCATGCAAGCCGAAGCTGCCCACTCGACAGACTTGGCGTCGGCTGAGGTCGCGGAGGCGGAGCAGTCGACGCTCGCCGTGCACCGCGACCCCACACTGAGCGCTTCCGAGGCGAAGCCCGACACACCTACGCCCGAGGCAGACGCCACGGAGAAGCAACGCACCCAGGTTCGGTGGGTGCGCCCGACCGAGCTCGCGATGCAGGGCGGGGCGCGGGCGACGGGCTGGGGTCTCGATCTGCGGGCCGAGCTCGGGCAGCGGGTCCGCGACGCGCTGCCCGAGCGAAAGCAGGACCGTGCCGAGCAGCGCAGCGCGCGAGCTCAGCGTCTGCCCGATCTGTCGGTCTCGGGCCGCCGTGCCCGCCGCGCCCCTGGGCAGGAGCGTGCGGGGATGGGGCTGAGGTGATCCGCCATGAACACGATCAGCCGCGTATTCGCGCAGGACCTGCCCGCCCCCATGCAGGCCGGGTGCACCTCGTTTGCAGGAGGTGCCACGACCATGGAGAGAACCAGCAGCACGAGAACCCCCGCCGCGCAGCCCGGAACACCGGGTGTGCGGCGGGGGTTCGAGCATTCCGAGGGGCTGCGCGCCCTGCTCATCCGCCTGCACGAGGAGGGCCAGTGGGCGTGGCGGCACGATCCCGAGGTCGCAGCGCTCATGCAGTACGCCGCGGACAAGTACGCCGCCCTCGCGCGCCGGCACGGCCTCGACCCGTGGGAGGCAGCTGCGGCCGCGTTCGACGCGATGCGCACCGGCGCCGTCCGCCGCGCCGACGACCCGTGGGCGGTCATCACCCGCGCGGTCAAGGTCACCTGCATCGCTGAGGAGCGCGCGAACGGGCTGCTGTGCTCGGTGCATCAGGCACGCCGGCCGAAGTTCTCCGCACACCACGACGCGGAGCGGTTCTCGGACCGGGAGAACCCGCTCACCGACTACCACCACAGCCTCGCCATCCCGCCCCCCGACTCCGTCGAAGCCCCGGACGACAGCAAAACGTCTGTGCAGGTCGCGCAGGCAATTGAAGACACGGTCGCGTTGTTCCATCTGCTCGGCTGGCCAGTGGAGGCGGCACGGGGCGGGATCGAATACATCGTGACCCGGCTTGCGGAATCGGCTTCGCGAGCTCAGGCCTTCGAATCGCTGCGCCGCGACTACCACGCCCGCGCCCTCCTCGACATCCCCGCCACCTCCTGGCTGACGATGCTGAGAGTCGTGCTCGGCACACAGGACCCGAACCACGCGCACACCAGTGCCGCACGCGGTGTCCTGCATCGCCTCGTCACCGGCGAACCGCTCCGCGCGTTCCTTACCGACGACGGGGTGCTGTCCGAGGTAGTGCTGGCGGCACCCGATGGGGGTGGGTGCCTTGGCTGCGAGTAGCCCCGGCCATATCGAGCTGGAACGCTCCCTCGATTCCATTACCGTCGGCAAGCGCCACCGCACCGACCTCGGCGACATTCCAGCACTCGCCGAGTCCATCCGCAACGAAGGCCTACTGCAGCCAATCACCGTCACCCCCGACGGCGCGCTCGTGTGCGGACGTCGCCGGCTCGAGGCGCTGCGTTTCCTCGGGCAGCGGTCCACGAACGTGTGGGTGCGCTCGAACCTGTCCGACCGGCTCTCCCAGCTCCTCGCGGAGCAGAACGACAACTCCCTGCACAAGCCGCTCTCCCTGATCGAAGCAGAATCCTTGTACCGGGAGCTGAAGGTCGTGCTGGCAGAGGATGCGGCACGCCGCCAGGCTGCCACAAGATTCGGTGCGGAAGGCGAAGCACCCGAGGATTCCGCGGAAGTATCCGGTGCCGTCGAATCGACGGCACCGCGATCAGCGGGCGAAGCCCGGGTGCAGGCAGCTCGCATGGTGACTGGCCGCGGGTCGCAGACGATGCTCGAACAGATCGGCCGGCTGAAGGATCTCGCCCACGACGAGACTCGTCCCGGCCACATCCGCTCTCAAGCTCTGGCGGAGCTTGCCCGGATCGAGGCGGGCGGGAAAGTGCACGGCGCGCATCTGCGCATGAATACCGTTCTCTCCCTGGACGAACTCGACCGGATCGCCGCCGACCCTGCCCAGCCCGAAACCGTGCGCGCGCAGGCCGTGTCCTCTGCGGCCGAAGTGCGGGCGGCGGCCAACCAGGAGGCGCGCACGGCCGAGCTCGCCGCACTCGCTGCCGAAGCGATCGCCCGCGTCACCGCCGAAGGCCGCAGCAAGGGGAAGAAGCGAGCGGGAACGGTGGAGCGTCCGAAACTGACGCTCGTCGTACTGCCGCCGCGCGCCTTCGTCGCGCTCTGGGCCGACATGGACGGATGGACGAAGAAGCACGATCCCGTCGTCCTCGCATCCGAACTCACCGTGGCGGAGTGGGAGCGCGCCGAAGCGGTGCTCGCCGAGACCGTCGCCTTCTTCGCCCTCATCCGCACCGCACGCGCCCAGGCCGCCGACACTGACACCTCGTCTGCGCACGCGATCTGACGACGGCAGCCGCCACCTCAGCTGCCCTCAGCGCGGGCATGCGGGCGCACCTTCCGGATACCGAATCCAGCCGTTCCTCGGAAGGACCACCGTCTCATGCGTCAGCCCACCGCACCGAAGCAGTCGTCGCGTCGCCTCCGTATCGCCCTGATCGGTGGCGGCCTTGTCCTCGCCCTGCTCGTCGGTATCGGGGTCTACGGCCTGCTGCGCGGCCCCGCTACTCAGCCCGAACCGGACACCGACAGCACGACGACGGTCCCGGAAGCTGATCGTAATCTTGCGCCCCGCGCACTGCCGGGAGGCGCGGAGCCTGAACGGTTCTCGCGCTCGGTGGCAGAGGGACTGTTCGCATGGGACACCAGCCTCGGTCACGGGGTACATGAGTACATGCAAGCGATCGTCGATGTCGCTGATCGCGAGGAAGCGCCCGGCCTTGCCGGGGACCTCCGCGCCTACTTCCCAGACGATACGGCATGGGGCGAGCTGCGGAACTACGAGACCCGGCAATGGCTCATCATCGACACGATCACCGTCCCCGAGACATGGCCGGGGGTCGTCGCCAACGCTCGGCCCGGGACGCTTCCACCCGGTGCGGCCGCCTACACGATCATCGGCACCCGGCACCGCGAAGGGTCCTGGGAAGGCCAGGACGTTTCGGATGCCAGGCCGGTGTCGTTCACGATCTTCGCCGCCTGCCCGACCGGGGATTCCTGCCGGCTGCTGCGGCTCTCGGCCGTTGACAACCCGATGCCGTAGCTCATGGCGAAGAAGCTGCTCGTCCTCCTGCTGGTGCTGTTCTGCATCGGCCCGTCGACCGCGCTCGTGGGCTTGGGCGCGTTTATGGGGCCGGCAGGATTCTGCCTCACCGGCTCACTCGTGGTCGGCCCGATCCCAGACAGCCTCACCGCCACCACCGCTGACGGCACCACGGTCACGCTGGACAAGCGGCAACTCACTCACGCGGCGACGATCATCACAACCGGAGCCGGCATCCCCGGTGTCGGGCAGGCCGGCGTTCGTGTTGCGCTGATGGCCGCGCTCACCGAATCGCGTCTGCGGATGCTCGCCAACACTGGCGCCTACCCCGAGTCCGGGAACTATCCGAACGACGGTGACGCTTCAGATCACGACTCGCTGGGTCTGTTCCAGATGCGTCCCGCCGCCGGCTGGGGCACCGTCGCCGAGCTCATGAACCCGAGCTACCAGGCTCAGGCGTTCTATGGCGGGAAGGACGGGCCGAACTACCCCTCGCCGCGCGGCCTGCTCGACCTCCCCGGCTGGCAGTCCATGGACCCGGGCGCAGCAGCGCAGGCGGTCGAGGTCAGCGCCTATCCCGACAGGTACCGGAACTGGCAGCCCGTCGCCGATGCGATCCTCACCGCCCTCACCACCTCCGCACCCGGCAGCAACAGCGGCAACGGGGCTGGCGGGCAGCTGCCTGAGACCTCGCGGATCGTGTTCCCGCTCCCGGAGGGCAGCTACACGAGCACCGACAGCTTCGGATGGCGCAGCGACCCCTTCACCGGGGAGAGCGAGTTCCACTCCGGCTCCGATCTCGCCGCAGCCGACGGCACCCCGATCTTCGCCGTCGCAGACGGCCGCGTCGCAGTCGCGGAGTTCAGTGCCGGGTGGGGCGGCCTGATCGTGATCGAGCACACCGTGCAGGGTGCCCGCGTCGCCTCCTATTACGCGCATATGTGGCAGCACGGGATCTACGTCACGACCGGCGAGACCGTGACGGCCGGGCAGCACATCGGCAATGTCGGGTCGTCGGGTCGTTCGACCGGCCCGCATCTGCATGTCGAGATCCGCCCCGGCGGGCAAGGGCAGCCGCCCGTGAACGCGATCGAGTGGCTCGCCCAGCACGGGGCAGTGCCTAGTGACGGCACCGGCACGAGTGCGCCGGGATGCCGTGCGAACGTGGGAGGCCTGTGATGAACGTGTTTCCCGACTTCGGAGCCGTCGGGGCGTCCAGTGAGCTCGCGTCCGTGATCGGCGCGCTCCTCACGATCGTCCTCATCGGCGCCGTGCTCACCCTCCTCGTCTCCGCGATCGTATGGGCAGTATCGTCCTCGACCGGGAACCCATACATAGCGCAGAAAGCCCGCGTCGGCGTCTTCGTCGCCCTCGGCACCGCAGCCCTCGCCGGTGCCGGCATCGCCTGGACCAACTTCCTCCTCACCATCGGCGACCACATCTGAGGCCCGGGGCGGGCTGCTTGCTCGCCGATGCCCGGTTCCTGCGCTGGAACGAGCGGTTGCGGCCGCCCCTGACGGGAATCAGCCGCCGGTGGGCTGTGGTGTACCTGCTTGTCGGACGGTTCGCGTTCACCCACCTTTGACTGGCAGGAGTGCTTTCACCATGATCGATATCGACCCGAACAGCGACGGGCTTCCGGGGATCGCGCAACTGCGCGACATCGTGGGCGCAGTGATGACCGTGGGATTGATTCTCAGCGTCCTTGCGCTGATCGTCTCAGCGATCGTCTGGGGTCTCGGCGCGAACTCCTCAAACCCTCACCTCGCCTCGCGTGGGAAGACTGGCGTGCTCGTGTCCTGCGTTGCGGCGGTGCTGTGCGGGGCGGCGGTCACGCTGATCAACTTCTTCTGGACCGTCGGCCAGGCCGTCAACTAGCCGGCGGTGATCCAGGGTGAGTATCTGCGACATCCCCGGCATCTCCACCGTCTGCACCACGATCGGTGAAGGACCCGCCGGGCTCTTCTTCGGATGGATCGCCTCGGCGATGGGCCTCGCCGTGTCCACCCTGTTCCAGGGCATGTGGGAGGTGTTTTCCAGCACCACCTCGGTTGATGTCACTTCCGACGGGTATGTGAAGGTCTACAACATCCTGTTCGGCATCGCCGTGTTCATCACCGTGCTGTTCTTCTGCTTCCAGCTCATCGCTGGCCTCGCCCGCCGTGACCCCTCTGCCCTCGCCCGCGCCGCCACCGGGGTCGCCAAATCGGTGCTGGGATCGTTCGTGCTCATCACCTGCACCGCGCTTCTGCTCGAGATCACCGACCAGCTGTGCGTCGGCATCATCCAGGCCACCGGGCAGACGATCCAGAGCATGGGCGACCGGCTGGCGCTCCTCATCGGCGCGACGGCGGTGACGCCCGCGACCGGCGGAGCCGGGGTGCTCCTCACGATCTTCCTCGCCGGCCTCATGGTCGCAGGAGTCTTCATCCTCTGGTTCTCCCTCCTCATCCGCAAAGCCCTGCTGCTGGTCGCGATCGTGTTCGGGCCGATCGCATTGTCGGGCCTCACCTGGGAGGCCTCGCGCGGCTGGTTCGGGAAGTGGGCGACCTTCGTGGTCGCTCTGATCGCGTCGAAGCTCGTGATCGTGGTGATCTTCCTAATCGCGACCACCCAGGTCGCCGCTCCCATCAGCCTCGACCTGAAATCCCTGTCGGAGCCGATTGCCGGAATAGTGCTGCTGTTCGTCGCAGCCTTCGCACCGTACATGGCGTACAAGTTCCTGAGCTTCGTCGGCTTCGACATGTACCAGGCCGCGTCAATGGAGCAGGAAGCAAAGAACGCCCTCAACCGGCCGATCCCGCTCCCGTCGAAACCATCTGGTCCCGCACCCAAGCAAGTCCTCGACGGTGCAGACTCAGGCACGGCCGCACCGAAGACCGCCCCTGCATCAGCCTCAGCACCGGCTCATGCTGCTCCTGCGGCTGGCGGCGGCGGCGCGGCAGGCAGCGGTGGGGCTGCCAGTGGTGGCGGGGCTGCCGGTGGTGGGGCCGCAGGCGGCGGTGCCGCGGGTGGGGCAGCCGTAGCAGGTCCCGCTGCTGCGGTCGTGGCCGGCGCGATCGTCGTGAAGGAGACCGCGACCGCGGGGCCGAAGCTCGGCGGAGCGATCGGGAATGCCGCAGACTCCCATGCTGGCAGCGCGTCTGAGCAGGCGACCCCGCCGCCGGCGAGCTCGCCGGTGCAGCAGCCGCCCCCAGTGCTCCCACCGGCAACGCCGAAGACCCCGCCCGCGCCGACCGGGAAGGCATGAGTCCATGACCTCGCATGCGTCCGCGGCCTCCGCGTCGGAGGGGTTCGAGCTGCGGCCGGTGCAGTTCTCCCGTCTCACGCGCCGCGGCATCATCCTCGGCCTCTCCCTTCCGCAGCTCATCGTCCTCGCAGTCGCGCTCCTCATCGTCGTCGCAGGCCTCTACACGTACGGCGGTGCGGGCCTCGCCTGGTCGTCGCCCGCGTGGGCGTCGCTCGTCGCGGTCGCCTGGGTGCCCGTCGGCGGGCGGAAGCTCATCGAGTGGGCTCCCATCGTCACCCGGTGGATGCTCCGCACCCGGGCGAAGCAGACCCGCTACCGCAGACGTGTCGTGAAGCCCCGCCCCGCTGGCACGCTCGCGCTCCCCGGCGACATGGCCGCACTCAGGGAATGGGTAGACCCCGAAACGGGGGCGGCGATGATCCACGATCCCCACGCGCAGACCCTCACCGCGGTCTGCGGGGTGCAGCATCCCGCGTTCGTGCTCCTCGACCCCGCCGAGCAGCAGCGCCGCGTCACCGGCTGGGGCCGAGTGCTCGCCACCGCCTGCCGATCAGGTCGCATCGCCCGTATTCAGGTCATGGAGCGCACCCTCCCCGATTCCGGGTCCGGGCTCACCGAGTGGTGGCGGCAGCATGGCACCGACGACGACTCATGGGCGGCGACCACCTACCGCGAACTCATCGAGCGGGCCGGCCCCGCAGGCGAGCGCCACGCCACCACCGTGTCTCTGTCGATCGACATGCGCGCCGCCGCCAGACAGATCCGTTCCGCAGGCGGCGGCATGAAGGGCGCGGCCGCGGTGCTGCGTCAGGAGATGCAGTCGTTCCAGACAGCGCTCCGCAGCGCCGAGCTGCACATGACCGGCTGGCTCACCCCGGGCGATGTCGCCTTGATCCTCCGTACCGCCTACGACCCCGCTGCGGGCCCCGCCCTGGAACGGCACGGCGCGCTCGGCCGGGATCTCGCGATCGCCGGCCCGGTCGCGGTAAACGAGTCGTGGGATCGGCTGCGCTCCGACAGCGCGCACCATGCGGTGCTGTGGATCAGCGAGTGGCCGAGGGCGCAGACCTTCCCGGGGTTCCTCGCTCCGCTCGTTCTCACCGGCGGTGTGCTCCGTTCCCTCTCGTTGCACTATCTCCCGGTCCGGGCGGATCAGGCGGCACGGGATCTGCGGAAGAAGAAGACCGAGATGATCGCCGACGCCGCGCAACGGCGGAAGATCGGCCAGGTCGAGGACACGCAAGCCTCCGCCGAGTACAGCGATGTCCTGCAACAGGAATCCGAGCTCACCGCCGGTCATGGCGTCCTGCGCGTCGTCGGCCTCGTCTCCGTCTCGGCACCGACCTCGAGCGAGCTCGACGCTGCCGTGTCGCAGATTGAGCAGGCCGCGATCCAGGCCTCCTGCGAAACGAGAAGGCTCGTCGGGCAGCAAGCCCAGGCCTTCACCGCAGCGGCACTGCCGCTGTGCCGATCCATCTGACCGCCGCCACTATCTCTCGAACGGAGTCCCGATCATGCCGACCTTCACCGATCCTGCCGCCGACGCGGCCGAGATGTACGAGGCGATGCGTGGCCTCGCCCACGCGAGCATCGTGCTCGACCATCCCGAGCGCATGTACGGGATGCTCGGCGATCTCCTCGGTGCGGTCAGATCCCTCGAACAGGTGCTCGGCCAGTTCGCGAAAGGCCACACCGACGCCCGCGGGCGCGCAGCGAATGACGACGGGGATCGTGCCACTGGAACCCAAGATGCGCTCACCGCAGCGGCAGAGCTTCGCCAGGCCGCCGCCCTCATCGGCGAGGCAGAGCGGCGGCTCGACGCAGGTAAGGCGGCGGCCGGCCGGATCGCCTGGCAGCCCACGGTTCAGACGAGCGAAGTCCCTTCGCGGCTCATCAACGTGGTGTTCCTGCAGGGCGGCGAAGCCGACCACGCCCTCAACCTGATCGAAGCCGGGGGCGCGGATGCTGTGATCCAGGAACTCGCCGGCAACGACTTCGGCGACGAGACCATGGAAGCCGCACTCGAGCACGGGTACGTCTACGACAAGGTGCCCGTCGCACCGCTCGACCGTGTGACAACGCTCGATGCGTACACCCTGGTCTACAACCACGAGCATCGGCACATCGCCCTCTACCGTGTCGAAGACAGCCTTCCCGGCCCCGTCTTGTTCGGAATCGAAGATCCCCGCCACGCAGCGCAAGCAGATACCACCGGGCGCGACACCGCGGATTTGCAGCAAACCAGGCGAGAACGGCTCGGCGCTCCGACCATCAACCGGCAGCGCTACGTGAACCAGCCCGCTGTGCGGGGCCTCGGGCGATGAGCCAGGAACCAGGCGGGGCCGAGCCGGGCCTGCTCCATACTTCGGTGCTCGTCGGCCCGGAAGGGGAACTGCGCAAGCACCGCCGAGCCCGCGCGCAAGCCGCAGCCCGCCTCCAAGCCGAAGCGAAAGCCGCGACGATTGCCGCCGCCCGCGCGCAAGCAGATGAAGAGCGTGAAGCTCGCCGCGCGACCCGCTACCTGCCGCGGGCAGGCGAAGACGGGCCCGCAGCGTTGCGTACGCCGGGCGGGTTCCGGCTCCCGCGCCACCAGGACACCTCGGCCACGCTGTCGGGGCACTACCCGTTTCTCGCGGAAGGCGGGCTCGGCTCAGCCGGAACATTCATCGGGCAAGACCTCTACTCGGGCGGCTCCTTCGTGTACGACCCGTGGCAGCTCTACAAGCAAGGGGTCATCACTGCCCCGAACATCATCCTCGCCGGCATCGTCGGCTCCGGGAAGTCGTCCCTCGCCAAGAGCCTCTACACGCGGGCGCTTCCGTTCGGGCGTCGCGTCTACGTTCCGGGAGATCCGAAAGGCGAGCATACCCCGGTCGCACGCGCGGTCGGCGGCCGCGCCATCGTGTTGGGCCCATCGCTCCCGACCCGTCTGAATCCCCTGGACGAGGGGTACCGGGCTGCCGGCATCCCGGATGAGGACTGGGCCGCGCAAGTGTCTGCCCGACGCCGCGACCTCATCGGCGCCCTCGCCGAAACGGTGCTCGACCGTCGTCTGACGCCCGTGGAGCACACCGTGATCGATATCGCGCTTGCCGACGCGGTCAGATCGGCGGAGGTGCCGATCCTCCCCATGGTCGTCGACCGCATCCTTGCTCCCTCGTCGGCTGACGACCCGGACGGCCGACTGACCGAGGACGGGCGGATGGTGGGGCACGCACTCCGGCGCCTTGTTGCCGGTGATCTATCTGGGTTATTCGACGGCCCGTCGACGGAGAGATTCGATCCGACGTTGCCGATGCTCTCGCTGGACCTGTCCCGTGTCGCCGAGAACAGTGCGCTGCTCGCGGTGCTGATGACGTGTTCGGCGGCGTGGATGGAGGCCGCCCTTCAAGATCCCAGTGGCGGACAGCGTTTCGTGGTTTACGACGAAGCCTGGCGGCTGATGTCCTACCCCAGCCTTCTCGCCCGTATGGATGCGCAATGGCGGCTCGCCAGGCATTATGGCCTCGCGAACCTCCTGGTGTTCCACAAGCTGACCGATTTGGAGAATGTCGGCGATAGCGGGTCATGGATGCGGGCGCTTGCATCGTCGCTGCTTGCGAACGCGGAAACCCGAGTCGTGTACCGGCAGGAATCAGATCAACTCGGCGTCACCGCACAGACGCTGGGGCTCACCGGCACCGTGCGGTCCCTGCTCCCGGGCCTCGGCATCGGGCAGGGCCTCTGGAAGATCAAGGACCGCAGCTTCGTGGTGCAGCACCAGCTCCACCCCGCCGAACTCGAACTCTTCGATACCCGCGCACGAATGCTCTAGAACTGATCGATGGAGCATCGATTATCCAACTGGGCGAAAAAATGGATCCACGACACGCCGAGAAATGCGGATCCGAGGAAAAACTTTGGAGACACCAAGCCTGTGGATAACTCAACTCAGGGCGCGATATTTAGCCAAAAGTTCTCCCCAGCACGATAGTATATCGCGGCTATTGGGCGGTGGAAAACTACACCGTTGTAAGTACACCTGAGTTACGTTGGCGCTCCGCCAGTAAACTGGGATCTGGAAACGCCAAACCCCCGGCGCAAATCGCGTTGGAAACGGGAAAGGCATCCGGGGGTCGGGTGATCAGATTGAGCCCTAATCATCTCGACTCTACCGGAAGTTTCTCGGTTTCATGACCATTGAAATCGAGAAGCTTCAGGGGATGCCGGTGTTCCAGATTGGATAAGAACATGGCATCCAAGCCTGTTTTCCGGCCCGGCCAGGAGGCCCCCCGCTCCGGACAGTGGGAGCAGGTCGGCCCTCGCGGCGGCCGCACCGGCAATGAGCGGACCGTCACTCGCGGAGAACCTCTGCCGCCGACGCCTCGCCCTGGCATGGGATACATCCTGGCAGACCCCACCAAGCACGGCGGCCACTCGAAGTAGCCTACCGAGCAAAGCGCCCAGTTCCTTCGGGAGCTGGGCGCTTTGCTGTAGTCGCACTCGCGAAAGGTCAGCCTGAGCCTTATTAGGCATAGAGAAGCGCACCTGACTGTTGGCTGCCGTCATTCCTGGCGGTGGTCTTCCATCGTCCAGTCAGGAGTTCCCATGTCGAACACCGTGCTCGTTCCGCCCGGCGTAGCGAGACCACCCAGCCGTGCCGCCGCCCGTGCGGCGGCGCTCTTCACGATCCTGCTCATGCTCTTCGGTGGCCTGTTCTTCAACCCGGCTCCGGCGCAGGCGGCGACCCTCGGCGTCGGCTACGGCAACGAAGACGTGTGGCTCGGGTCGTTCTCCGCTCATGGCCGGCAGGCGTACTGCATGGACCTCGACGCTGTTCCTCCGTGGGGGAACACGCAGCACCCCGAGCTGAAGACGACCCTCGATAGTCTCACCTCGACCGAGCTGGCCCGCCTCAACTACGTCATGGGCCGTTGGGGAGAGTCGCAGGACCCGAATGTGACGGCTGCGGTGCAGATGTACGTGTGGGATGTCGCCGATCACGGCAACTATGTCGGACGTGGCGGGGATGCGCACTTCATCACCCGCGCGCCAGCCGGGGCGCAGGGCACCGTGCTCGCGAACTTGAGCGCGATGCGCGACGCTGCGGCAGCGAACGCAGTCGCGAACCCAGCGGTGTCCCTGTCGATCAGCATGAGCGACCAGTACCAGGGGCAGCTCACGGTCAGCACCAACCCGGCGTCTGCGACTGGCACGGTGACCCTCACCAATGCGACCTTCGCGAACGGTTTGGCCACCGCGACGCTTGGCGCGGGGACGCATCAGATCGTCGGCACCCCGCCCGAGTCTGCCCCCGATTACCAGATCACGGCTGCCATGCAAGCTCCCGCGATCGGGTACGGTGCGGGCGTCGATCTCTTCTACACGCCCGGCGAGCAGCGCATTCTCGCGGCCGCATCCTTCGAACCTTTGTCGGCGACCGCGAAGTCCCCGGTGATCCCTCTCGACTTCCAGCCGGTCATCGAGACGGTCGTCTCGGCGAAGTTCGTGCAGGCCGGCGACGTGTTCACCGACAAGCTCGCCGTGTCGGTGACGAAGCACTCCTGGATCAAGGTGAACGGGAGCCCGGTGCCGGTGCTCGCCGAGGGCACCCTCTATGGGCCGTTCGATGCGCAGCCGGCCGAAGCGAACGCACCCCCGCAGGGCGCACCCGTGCTCGGCACCGAGACGCTGACGCTCACGCACCCCGGCAACTACGTCTCCCCGGGCACCCTCGTCCCGCCCGAGTCGGGCTTCTACACGTGGGTGTGGAAGATCGACAAGAGCAAGCAGGGAGATGACGCGAAGTACCTCACCGATTCCTTTACCGACCGCTTCGGCCGGGTCGCGGAGACGTCGATCACCCCGTTCCAGCCCGAAGCGGTGTCGAAGGCGAACGGCCGGCTCGTGGAACCCGGCGACGCGGTGACGGATACGATCACGGTGTCCTCGACCAATGGGGCTTGGCTGAAGCAGAACGGCGATCTGATCCCGGTGGTGTTCGAGGGCACCGCCTATCAGGTGACCGGCACGCTGCCTCCCTTGCAAGGATCTGAGGTTCCGGCGGGTGCGGTGCCGATCGGCACGGTGCAGGTCACCGCGACCGGGCCGGGCACCTACGAGTCACCCGAGATGATCCTCCCGGATGCGGGCTTCGTGACCTGGGTGTGGCAGGTGAAGAAGGCGTCGCAGCCCGAGTGGGTGCGCCCCTACATCGCGTCCGATTGGCAGGACGACTACGGCATCAACATCGAGTCGCACTCGGTGCGCTGGCCGCTGACGATCACTTCCGAGGTGCGCGAGTACAACGTGCACTCCGGAGGCAGAGCGTTCGACCGTATCACCGTGACCGGGTTCCCCGACAATCACCCCGACTTCGAGGGCGACGGCTACTGGGGCCCGGACGAGAAGGAGCTCACCCACACGGTCTACGGGCCGTTCAAGACTGACGCGGAGCTCACCGACGATCTCGACCTCGAGACCGCGCCGGTGCTGACGACGATCACGACCCCTGCGAAGAACGGGGTCTATGACATCGGCTACACCGATGACGATCGCATCCAGCCCGAGGAGCCCGGCTACTACGTCGTCGTGACGACGTTCGCGGGCGATGACCGGGTGCAGCCCTTCGAGAGTTCCCCGGCTGACATCTGGGAGCGGTTCTACGTTCCCGACGATAAGCAGCCGCTGTCGGTCATCACGCAGGCCACCCCGGCTGCGGGCGTCGGCGAGGAGTTCGACGATGCCGCGCTCGTGCAGGGATCGAAGATCCCCAAGGACTCTTATCTCGTGTTCCGCGCCTACGGCCCCCAATCGCCGGATGCTGAGCCGGTGTGCGAGGCCCCGTTCTTCACCTCCGAGAAGATCCCGGTCACCGAAGCTGGCATCTACCATTCCGGGAAGACGAGCGTCGACCGGGCCGGGCACGTCTACTGGGTCGAGACCCTCTATGGGAAAGACGGCAAGGTGCTCGCCGAAGGGCGCTGCGGTGCACCGGGTGAGACCACGGTCGTGACCGACACCCCGCCGAAGACACCGCCGACGCCGGAGACGCCGGAGCTGCCGAAGCTGCCGCCTGAGCTCGCGGTCACCGGCGGGTCCGGGTTCCCGTGGCTCATCGCCGCAGGCGGCGCGGTGGCGCTTCTCGCGGCTGGGTTCACGCTGTGGTTCGGGCGCCGGCTCGCGCTCTCCCGGGAGCAGTGCGGCTACGTCAGAGAGGAGGACGAAGGTATCGAAGAACTCATGAAGAACTAGGACACCTCCCACTGAGCGGGCGGAACCGGCAGACCCTACCCCAGGTCTTTCGGTTCCGCCCGCTTCGTCATGCCAGCCCGGTGCACCTGCCCACTGACAGCAACCAGATTCAGGAGGCGACGGTGACCGACTACACGGAAGACATGCTCGCGCGCATGACGCTCACAGCGCTCACCGACCCGGGAGACCCGATCACGGGGAAACTCGTCCAGGCCATCGGCCTCACCGAGACACTCGCACTCATCCGCGACGCAGATGCTGCGATCCCCGCCCAGGTCAACCAGTTCGAAGGAGCGCGCTGGCGGCAGAAAGCCGCCGCAAGACAGAAAGACACTCTCGTAGACGACCTCGTCGCCCTCGCCGAGCGGGGCGGGCTCAGGCTGCTCACGCCCGGGCGGGCGGGCTGGCCGGCCGATCTCACCGACCTCGGACATTCGGCACCGCTGGTGCTGTGGGCGAAGGGGAACCCGGAACTGCTCACCTCGTCGCTCACTTCCCGCGTGACGATCACCGGCGCACGCGCTGCCACCGCCTACGGCGTGCACGTCACCCACGAATTTGCCGAGCAACTGGCGCAGTCCCCGCGCATCCTCGTCTCCGGCGGAGCCTACGGCATCGACGCCGAAACGCACCGCGCCGCGCTCGCAGTCCGGTCCGGGTCGACGATTGCGGTGCTCGCGGGCGGCGTCGACCGTCCCAACCCGGTCGGGAACGCTTCGCTGTTCCAGCGCATCACCGACGGCGGTGGGCTGCTGATCTCTGAAGTGCCGCCCGGACTCGCCCCGAGCAAGGACCGCTTCGTGGCTCGCGCCCGCCTCATGGCCGCGCTCAGCGGGGCGACCGTGGTTCCCGAGGCCGGCCCACGTTCGGGAAGCCTGCGAGTCGCCGTCAGCGCCTACGATCTCGGTCGCCGCGTCGGCGCGGTGCCCGGGCCGATCACCTCGGCAGCATCGTCTGGAGGCCACCTGCTCCTTTCCGAGGGATTCGCCGAGGTCGTCACGAATGCTGGGGACGTCGAGGCGATGCTCGACCCAGCTCCGGCGGCGTTCCGTCTCCCGCCCGCTTATCAGCAGGCCGCCCGCCGAGCCGCACCGGATGCCGGTCGCTCGGCGGGCAGGGCCGCGCTCTGACCCCCATTCCGCCCTTAGCCCTGGCGTGTTGCGCGTCAGGGGCGAGCTCTGTCCTCAAGCCTTCACGAAGGAGATTCCTGTATGTCA